>DATDGH010000540.1:0-8946 GCA_036522215.1 Candidatus Angelobacter sp.
AGCGGCTTCTCTGCCCTTCCGCATGGCATGTTCCACGGCGCTCTCGAATTCTCGCGCGCGAATCACGTTGGTATGAGCGGCCAGCACACGCTCCTGGGCAGCGCGGCCAATGCGTTGCAATTCGGAATCCGTCTCAGCCAGGTAGCGGCATACATCATCGGCATCCTGTGGCAACAGAATCTCTTTGCCGGGAACAAAGAAGTTCTCCAGTCCCGCCCAATTGTCGGAGATCATGGTGGCGGCGCAGGCAGCGGCTTCAAACAGCCTTACTGAAGGAGAGTGACCTGCCATTACCATCTGCCTGCGCGTGACATTCAGAACCAGGCGCGAGGAGCAGTACAGGCCAGCATGATGCCGTGGGTTCAGATGGATGATGCGCTGCACATTGCCGGGCCACGCGGTTTGTGGCGGATACTGTGCGCCGGCCACAATGAAGTTTTTCTGGGCCAGTTTTTCCGCCGGCCGGCAAAGAAGTTCTTCGATTTTCGGCTGGCGGTCGGGCGCGTAGGTTCCCAGATAGCTTAGATCACATTGAAATTCCGGGCTAGGCGGCCTGTCATAATACTTTTCCGGATCAACTGAGCAGTAAAGCGGCACAGCCATGGCGCCGCTCAACCGCGATTGCAATTCTTGCAGCATGGGCCCGCCAGTGAAACTGAAATAAATATCCAGTTCTGCCAGATGCCGCCACAGCAGGTAATCCGTGCTTCCGTCCCGCCGGAGGCCGGCGACGGTGATGGGAGTATCAATATCGTAAAAAGCCTTTACCGGAACATTGGAGTCCAGAAGCTGATCCAGGGCACTGATTCCGTCAGGAAAATACGAGCCCACGACCCCGACATCCGCATCCTTTAACTCTGCCCGCACGTCGGGAAGTATTTCGTTCCAGTCTTCAAAGATTTTCAGTGTGCAGAAAGGCGGTTCGGGCAGGTCCCGATTGTGTTCGTACCATTCGGCATTGTGTTCGAAAAAAACTACATCGTGCTTGCGGTCGTGCAACGCCTTGCACAGAGCACGAAATGTGGTTGCATGACCGTTACCCCATGCGGATGAAATTGACAGCCCGAATATCACGATCTTCATACGATTAGCTCGATACCGCTGCGTGCTCCATGGCCACTATTGATTCAAATTGCTTCGTCCGAAGCGCATAGGTGTGCTCGCGGAGAGCACGAGTTTGCATGTTGCGGCCAATTTCCTTTGCATCTGTTTTTGAGACGGTCCGCAGATATTCGACTATGTCTTCCGGGCCGCCGGCCACCAGGATTTCTTTTCCGGGCTCAAAGAAAGCCTCGATTCCTGCCCAGGAATCAGTGATCAGGCACGATCCTGCGCCTGCCGCTTCAAACACGCGCGTGGGCGGGGAAAAACCTACGGCTGCCATGGAATCGCGATTGATGTTCAAAACTATGCGCGCTGAGCAATTGACTGAATTGTGGTCGTGCGTTCCCACATGCCCTATCCATTTCACATTGACGGGAAGCGGCTTCCCTGCCCATCCTTCACCACCCAGAGCAAACCGGCATTCGGGAGCCAGTTCCGCGGCGCGGAGAAAAAATTCCTCTACTCGGCGCTCGCGGTCCGGCAGACGGTTTCCCACAAATACCAGATCACATGCAAGAGTCTCGCAGGCAGCCACTGGATGATGGCTTGCCGGATCGAGCGCGTTGTAGATGGGATGGCAATTGGCTGCGCCCAGCCTGCTATAGTGTTTCACCACCGGTGATCCACCGCCGTAGGTAAATATGAAATCGTATTCAGGAATCAGAGCGCGGAAAGGGTCGCCTGGATTTTCTTCCACTCGCGCCAGGGTTGCCGGCGCATCCACATCCCAGAAAGCAACTTTGGTCAACTCTGAGCGGCATTGGAGGACCTCAGCTTCCAGCCGTTCATCAAAAACGCCCACTCCGCTGTGTTTGATGACTAGATCGCATTCGCAGGCAGCGCCAAGCAGATTCGGGATGTCTGAAACATCTTTGTATACAACCGAGGTGACGTAAGAAAAGTCGCCCTGGTCGCGTTTCTGCTGCCGGCCATAAGCGTCCGGTTCAGCGAAAACGATCTCGTGGCCAAGGGCGTGCAGCTCTTTGTAAATTCCCCGGTAGTAAGTGGCTGCGCCGTTCCAGTAAGAAGAGGTGATGCTGGAACCAAAAACAAAAATCTTCATCCTGCAATTTCCTCGCAGATTGAAATCAACTGCCGGGCCCGATGCGCGCAGGTATGACTGCGATGGATGGTATCCACTGCGTGATCTGCAATTTGCCGGCGCGCTTTTTCGTCTCCGAGCAGATCCTGCAGGGCCGCTTTCATCTGCACGCCGTCATTGACCACCAGATAGTCTGCTCCGGGAGTAAACAGATGCTCCTGATCGCTCCAGGGCGAGCACAGCAGAGGAATCCCGCAGGCCATGGCCTCAAACACGCGAATGGTGGGAATGCCGCTTAAGCCGTTGGCATACTGCTGTCTGGGAATGTGCATTGTGACCAGGCTCTGGCCGTAGACTTCTGGTGCATTCAGGTTAGGCAGGTAGCCACGATATTCGATTCCGGCCGCCCGCAATGTCTGTAATGCGGGGTCCGGATAGCGGACTCCATGCACCACCACCCGGCAGCCTGGGATGGCCGTCGAAGGCTCTATCAGGAACTCTGTCAATTCGCGCGTGCGCTCTTCATCACCCCAGTTGCCGATCCAGATCACATCAATCTCCCTCGATCGCTCGAGCGGTTTGAAGACTTCCACATCAGACGCCTCATGGAAAGTCCAGGTCCGAGGCACGCCGAAACCCTCTGCATAAATGTGGCGTACAGCCTCACCGAATGCCAGAACGCCATCGAAAAGGTGAAGATGAAACTTGAGAATTTCGCCTGGGCGAGTGGAAGCGCGGTGATGAGTGTCGTGGAAGAGGGCAATGTAGCCGAACTTTTTCTTGAGTGCCAGTATGCTGTTGACTACGAAAGGCGAATTCCATTCGTGCACCAGGACGACGTCGGTCTCTTTAAGTTCGTCCTGCAGGAATGCGCCAAAATCAGTTTTGGTATCGTAAAAACGGACGTTCAGTTCGGGAAATGCGTGGGCAAACTGATCAATGGCAGCAATGGCCACCTGGCTTTGCTCCCGCATCAGGTTGGTCAGCGACCATGAGCCCAATTCCTCATAACAGCGCACCCGATGGCCATCTCTGGCCAGAGCCCGCATGAGGCCACGCAAGAAATGGACATTGCCATGGTTCCAATCGGAAACCAGAGAATGGCAAAAGAGCGCAATGTTGAGCTTTTGGTTCATCTGAGAGCAGGTTGCGTTTCCAACAGAGCCTCCTTGTGCAACCAGGTTTTCTCCGGCACAAGCTTTCTATACAAAACCATGTACTGCTGTACCATACGATCTGCCGTGAACCATCGCCGGGCATGGTCGCGGGCCCGTTTGGCGTAGCTCTGCCGAGAATCGGGGTCCTTGGCCAGGTCAACCAGGGACTGCCGCAGACTGGCGGCGTCCTTGTTGCGGAAATAGACTGCAGCATCTCCCCATAGTTCACGGAAAGACTCAATATGACTGGCTACAATGGCGCAGCCGGAAAGCGCGGCTTCCACCGGGGCCAACCCAAAGGGTTCGTAGCAAGAAACAGCCGCATAAATGGCCGTTCGGCTCAGCAACTCGGATAATTGCTCTTCGCTCCGCTGCGGCAGGAGTTCTACGCCCGGCCGGCGCTCTTGCTTCGCCGAAGAGAGCTCTTCACTTCCCGGATTATTCTCTGAGCCGACGATGCAAACCGGCCAAGGCATCTCTTCCTGAGACAACAACGCAGCGTTCTTGCCGGCGTCCCACAGTCGTCCGATCGTGGCAATCATTTTTTCTTTTGCCCGATCAGAACGAAAAAGTGAAGGCGTCCGGCCGTTGTGAATTACGCATGCAAGCTGCGGTTGACCGTAGTAACAGCCAATCTGCTCCATCATCCAATGCGATGGCGCTACTACTCCGCTGGCGCTGATCAAGCCCTGCTTGACGACCCGGCGATACCAGCGAATCCAGGTTGAATCGGGCGGCTCGCATCCGTGGACTGCAACCCACCAGCTCACTACGTCACTGTGCGCGACCACAATTCGCGGCGCAGCGTACTTCAATCCGCCGTAATAGAACTGGTTCAAGTGAAGCAGATCTGGCCTGTTTTCTTCAGCAACTGCTTCCAGGTATTCCGCAGACGCTCGCAGATCATCCATGGAATCCTGCATCCACTCCAATTTGAATGCTGTGGGCCTGTAGTCAAGGTTGGGAAGTCCGTTCATCCATTGGGTCTGTGCATTGGAAGGAAGGCCGCCGAAACTGACCAGCACGACCTCAAAGCCAGAGCCGATGAGGCCGCTCACCAGTTCACGGGTGTAAGTCCAAACGCCGCCCACAGTATCGGCGGTGACTAGGATGCGCATCGTTCCAGGTTCTCCAGATGAGCTGGTGTTGCTTCTTGAATATCGCTGTAACCTTTGTCCGCGAAGGTGTTGAGATAAAAGCCGTGCGCTCTTTCCCACGCTTGATCGTCAGGAGGTCCTCCAAAAGTTTGTGCGTACAGCGGACTCCCGGGAAACGGAAACATGGGAACCGGTTCACTTACCCAGACGCCTCTGTCCCGCAAATGCTCCTGCCATGAGCGAATCTGAGCGCGATCATCCTTATCCGTGAGAATTAGATTCGCCTGCACCCACGGGATCCTGCTCCGGGCGTAGATCAAAAGCTCGCCCATGCGATCCGTGTCCATGCGGCAATTCTTATTGAGTTCTTCGCGGCCTTCCTGGGTGATGGATTCAATCCCGCACTCGACGGAGATACAGTGCGCGCGGCCCAGGAGGTCGAGCGTCTCCTCGTTCCACAGGTCAATCCGCGTCTGGAAGCCAATCTTGATGTCCCGCTCCGCGATGCCTTCCAGCAGCGTGCGCACGGTTTTTCCTGCCCCGAAGATCTCGTCGATGAAATAGATGTACTGGACGCCGCGGGACACCAGCATATCGATTTCCTGCAGCAGGGTTTCCACGTCGCGCTCACGAAATTTGTTGCGAAACAGGGTTTTGTTGCAGAACGTACAGGCCCAGGGACAGCCACGCGCAAACTCCAGCTCGGCGCCAAGGCCCTCGTCGTGAGTGAAAACATGATGCCGGTGATGGTGGGCCTCCACACGATAATTGCGAAAGTCCAAAGGCGGCAGCGCCTTCATGTCCGTGACGCCTAATTGCCCGCTCAGGTGAATGCCGTGTTCAGTTTTGAAACAGCAGCCCTCGATCTCCCGCCATGATTTGCAAGCGAGCTGTGCTATGGTCTGGTCCGATTCTCCGCGCAAAGCCACATCACACTTCGTCTTTCGCATGGTAGCGGCTGGAGTTGCTGAAGGATGCGGCCCGATGGTTACAGTTACGGCTTTTGAGCGCAAACCGTCAATCCATTTCATTGGTACGCGGAGCTCCGGAGGAGGACAACGCCAGAAAAGATAAGATGGCGCCGTCGGGATGACTAAGAAATGCGGCTGGAAGGCGCGTACTCTGCTTTGTGCCTCCTGCAGAGTGAGATTGTCGGTTTGAGCATCGATCAGCATCGCCTCGCTTCCGGCCGCAATAATCTGGTCGAAAGCAAACATCAACTCCAGCGGGACGTGAGGCTCTTTGCAGCCAAAGTAGGTCGATCCCTTAAAGTCCCAGTTGGGATTGACCAGGGCAAACTTCATCCCGCCCTCCCGGAAAGCTCAGTAGCCACGGCAAAAGCAGAGGCCTGAGTGATAACGCGATCTCCGATGCACTCATGGTTCTCTTCCCAAAATGTCTGCAGGAGTTCTAGTGTCCGCTTTAAGCCGATTTCCGGCTTCCATCCGGTATCGGCTTGGAGCTTGCGATAGTCGGTGATGTAGACCGGCTGGTCGCCCGGACGGCATTCATCGCGCACGTATTCCAGTTGATGACCGGTGAGCTCCTGGATTTCACGAACCAGGTCTAACAGCGAAACGCTGTTGGTCGGCCCCCCGCCCACGTTGTAGATCTGGCCCTGAGTTGCAGCCAGATTATTCCTCACCGCTTCAATGGCGCGAATCAGGTCGTAAACACAAAGGACGTCACGTACCTGGCGGCCGTCGCCATAGATCACAATCGGTCGTTGCTGCAGCGCAGAATAAAGGAAGTGCGCCACCCATCCCTGGTCCTCCGTTCCAAATTGCCTTGGTCCGGCGATACAGGACATGCGGAACACGACCGTGGGCAAATGATAGACGCGGGAGAAATCATGCACATACTGGTCCGCAGCCCCTTTGGAACATCCATACGGAGAATGAAAATCCAGTGGCTGCGACTCAGAAACGCCGTTGTGTTGCGGATATATGTAACGAGTCTTGCTTATGACCGGCGAGCCCAGTCCCAGGTCGCCGTAAACTTTGTTGGTAGAAGTAAATAATATGAAAGGCTGGTGGCCCTGTTTGCGCGCGGAATCCAAAATGTTGAAGGTGCCGCCTGCATTGACTTCAAAATCCAGACGCGGGTCGGAAACCGAAGTTGTTACCGCTACCTGTGCGGCAAAGTGATAGATCTCGGTCGCCTCGGCCACGGCCCTATCCACCAGCTCAACATCGCGTACATCTCCCGTGGTGACGCGTAGCCGCCCGGGACACGGCGTCAGCGTCTGGAGCCAGTTCAGGTTATGGCTCACCCCAGGCCGAGAGAGATTGTCGAATATGTGAACGTTCGCGTCCGTCTGCGTGAGCAGGTAATGCGCGAGATTGGAACCCACAAAACCCGCACCTCCAAAGATCAGTGCCGAACGGATGTCTTGCCCTCTCATCAGTAAACTCCTGGTAATTAGAACTCATCTCATAAATGGTTTTCTAACTCGGCGGGTGGAAGCCCCGGACTTTTAGTCCGGGGAGCGGGTTCTTTAGAACCCGCGAAAATAGCGTCTTCCACACAACTCCGGGCTTTAGCCCCGGGCTCCGAAAACTGTTGATTTCGTTACTCTAACCATTTATGAGATAGCTTGTAGTAATTAGCCAATCCCTTCAGCATCTCCTCGCGTGCTCGGTTCTTTCTCTACCGTGTCCAAATAATTGAGTTCTTGCTAAATACCAACTACTAAGTACTAAATACTGGCCTCATGCTGTCAGTCCGTAATAATTCAGCTGCGCAGTCGCCTCAGCAGCACGATCGGCCGGCTGTTGCGAACGTAGCCATGCGACCAGATCTCTTACTCCTTCTGAGAACGTAAATCTGGGCTGGTAGCCCAGCAACTTCTGAGCGCCGGAAATATCGGCGAAACAGTGGCGGATGTCGCCAGCGCGATATTTGCCGGTGAACTCGGCAGGAATGGGTGTCTCCAAGGCGGCAGACAACGTGAGCGCCACTTCACCAATGGAAATTGGTTCCCCAGACCCGATGTTGAGTGCCATCCCATCGGCTAGGGATCGTTCCATGGCCAGCAAATTGGCCTGGACCACGTCATCTACACTGACGAAATCCCGCACCTGCTTGCCATCCTCAAAAACCAGCGGCGGCTTCCCATTCAGGAGGCGCGACGCAAAAATTGCGGCAACACCGGTGTAGGGATTAGACAGAGCCTGGCGAGCTCCATAAATGTTGAAATACCGCAGCGCCACCACAGGCAGGTTGTAGGTACGTCCGTACAACAGGCACATCTCTTCCTGATCTTTTTTGGAGAGAGCGTAAATTGAGCTGCACTGGAGCGGCTTGGATTCCGGGGTCGCCGCCGGCGCCAGTGCCGCGGCGCATTCAGGACACAACGTTTCCCATTGTTTCGTTCTCAGCTGTTCGGCAGGGCGAAGCGGCGGCGCCTTTTCTCCGCAGGCAGTGCAAACGTATTTGCCCTCTCCATAGATTGACATAGAAGAGGCCAGCACCAGCTTCTCTATCTTGTTCCTTCGGTTCAGCATTTCCTGCAACAAAACGGCCGTACCCAGAGTGTTCACCTCCACGTAACGCGAGATCTCGTACATGGATTGGCCTACACCGACGACAGCGGCTAAGTGAAAAATGACCTCAATCCCATCCAGAGCACCGCGGACAGCCGCCTCATCGCAGAGATTGCCAATGACCAGTTCGGCTTCCGGAGAAAGATATTCAGGAATTCGATTGCTGTGGACTTGTGGGGTCAGATTGTCCAATACCCGCACTTTGTGGCCGGCGTTTAACAGAGCATCGACCAGATGGGATCCTACAAATCCCGCCCCGCCGGTGACCAAAACATTTTTTGTCATCTGAATATTTGGTTCCTGCGAAAGACTCTCACAGCCGCGCGATTGCGAGCCCAACCTGCAAGAAATTCAGCTTGAGTAGTATTTATCTCGCCGGTTCACGACACCGAGAACTACACCGAATCTGATGGGATTAGAGTGCTCTGAACGTGAGTAGGATGTCTGTGAAAACCCTTTGTTTGTATTGGTTTTGGCATAATTTAGCGCACACGCATGAAGGTCGGCGGATGCTGGAGCATCCCTTTGCGTCAGAAGAAAACCTCGGTGGCATGGATGCACCCCGGGCCGCTGCCGCCAGAAAAGCACCAAGAAATGATGCCAGACCTGCAGCGAGTTAGGCGGCCAGTGCGCCCGGCAAATGCCGTTTGCCCAATACCGCTGGTCTATTGCGATGAATAGTTGTATCTACGGTAGTTGTGGCCGTCATTGGGCGCGTCAGCCTGGGTGCTCCAGGCGCCGGTATCGACGTTTTCCCAATAGTGGTCGCCGCCATCGCACGGCTTTTGAACCTTGTACCCGTCGTCACTGACGTAGTTGCATTGTCCAAGAGTCCCTTCCCGGCTCGTTCGTTCGACGCTCCCGGTACCGCCGTCACCGCCTGGGCCATTGTTGGAACTGGAGGAGGGTGCGCAATATCCAGTCAAGTCACAAACTCCACCGGTCTGTCCATATTGAAGGCGTTTGATTTCCGCCTCGTTTACCGCTAGCTGTGCATTTAC
>DATDGH010000541.1:0-3391 GCA_036522215.1 Candidatus Angelobacter sp.
TCTTTCTTCGAGCTGAACAGAGATTTGAGATTGGCTGCGCCTGCGGCGATACCCTGGCTGAAAAAGCTGCCTAGGGCTTTGGTGAATGTCATCTTCGCGGCGTGGGGAGTGTTCTGGTAGAGCAACACGTAATAAATGTGAATGGAAAACATTTCCTCGGACTTCTGCCCAAAGTAGCGGGAGCGTTCAAGCTCGGCCCGCCGTACAACCGGATTGCTGTAGGCCGGCGGCGGATCGGGCAGAAAATGAGATTTGAAGAGGTACTGGTAGACGCGGAACTCCGGGCCGCAGAGTTTGAAAGCGGCCTCAAGGCGCTTGGTGGTGCTGTCGAGGGCGCGTTGGTCGAGGCATTCGTAATCAATGCCTTCAACTTCAATGACGGTGCCGATCGCTCCGGTCTTCGTGATAAAGCACCAATCATTAATGAAGCTGAAAATGCTGCATTGCTCAGCCAGTGCGCCGGTCTCCCGGTAATTCTTCACGAGTTTTCTTGTGTTAAGCACGGCTGTGAATTCTCCTCACCGTCGCGGGGGCGTATTTGCAGGGGTCATATTCGGCGCGAAAGGTCCGGCCAATCGCCTGGATGATGAACACCAGCATTTTGGGATCGCGGCGGGTCGCTATCCGGGCCAGGAAGAGCAGGATGGCGAAGGTCACGATGGCCCCGATAAAACTGCTGAAAAGAACCTGGAAGCCTCCGCCTGTAAACAGGGCGGTAGCGAACAGGGTCCGCTCAACGCCCATAATGGTCAGCGGCTTATTCAGCGTTTTGTAAACCGGATTGCTCCGGTTCTTGATCGAGGTCATGACATCATCCTGCTTGCTGGATATAGGCAAAGATGTTGGCTGCGCCCACGATCAGGGCAGCGCCGATGGCTAGCCTGCCGATGCTTGAGTTGTCGCTTTGCTTGCCGTACATGTAGCTGACGCCACAGAGCACGATGGCAATGAGGGTGATGGCCTTGCCAAAGGGGCCGGTGATGAACTGCGAGATCGAATTCAGTAGGCCCTGGCCGGGTGGGGTGGACTGCAAGAACAGCAGATAAAATGCTGCTACTGCTTGGTGTGACAGTGACTGGATCAGGTTCATGATCTTTTAAACTCCTTTTTGCTTCAGTGTTTGCGTGTTTGCTTTCTTAGAATCTTCTAAGGATTTGCCTGTCTGGCTTGGCGCTGTCCTGGCCCCGGCCAGCACGAACGCTTCACAAAACTCATAATTTCCTGTGTTTCTGCTTTTCTTTGTAGTGGCATCTTTATCTTCCTTCCTTTTCGTGAACCATTGTTGATTTTTGCCTTTACGCTTAACGTCTAGCTTCGAGTTAGCCATTTGTAGCTTTTGGACTTCGTTGCAAAATCTTTGAGTACGAACGTTCTTTTAGAGCGTCTTATGTTTAAGGTGTTGCTAACTATGCAGTCGGGTCCCCTGGCTTCACTCTCCAGCTTCCCCAAGCTTCAGTTAGCGAATACTGTTTGCAACACCGCGGCTAGATCGCCAAAACTCGCTAGCTTGTTTATCTCCTTTCTAGGTTCTGTGCGTTCGCCGAGTTGCGCGGCTAACTGCGGTGTCTATTGCCCTTAGACGAGGTAAGAAAGGAGAAAGTTCTTTGCGCGACCTTGAGTTGGCAAACTCAGCCAAACTCAGTCAAACTGAGTCAAAGTCGAGCAGAGAAAAACCAACAACTATGAAGTCGCTTGATGAACTTGAGCATTCACTCAACCCGTTGTCGGTGAAAGAGGCCGCCAGAATTTATGGCGACTCCGCCAGCAACTTCTACCGGATGGTGCGCCGGGGGGAAGTTCCCGGTGTCTTTCGCAAAACGCCGAAAGGACGGATCAAGATCTGTCCCAGGGAGTTCGTTCCCTGGATCAGAGCCCAGTTTGCTGCCTTCCGTGGCGCTAGCAATGGCGCTGTTCAGACTGAGTCCAAAGGAAATGAAATGACGCCATTTGTCGAAAAACACGAGCAGGACCGCTCGCTGTCGGAATTGAATGGCAGTGAGAAAAACAGAAGGGAGGGCAACGTCGCCTAAAGCACAATCAGTCTAGCGGATAGGACTTGCCATATCCGCTCAGCACCGAGCATCTGTTCTCCTCATCTCCGGGTGATGAGGAACCAACAGAGCTTTGCCCGTAACCGCGAAGCAATAGACACCCATAATCGCTTTGTGGAGGTATGATGCAATTAATAGGAGCATAAAAGGGCTGTACTCATTTCCGGAGAGTGCAGCCCTCTTTGTTAAGAACTGTTATTCTTTTGTTAATAGCTTGTCATTCCAATTTAGCTAAGTTTGACTGAGTTTAGCTATCTTTATCATTTCCTCACCATTCCCGCTACTTTTGCCTTCCAGCCAACGTCTTAGGTCAATAGCAGCAATGCATTGGTCAAAACTTGAGCTCTAAAGCTTGCACTTATGACATTGATACAGATACTTGAAAGTAGAGAAGAAGCCCTTGATGTCCACCAAGTCGCGGAACTGTTGAAAGTTTCTGCGAGGCACATCTATGAATTGGCGGCTAATGGATCATTGCCGGCTTTTCGTGTTGGCAAGGTGATTCGGTTTGATCCGCAGGATGTAGCGGATTGGCTGCGGCGGAAGAAGCCCTCGGACAAGCAAGGTAGGGAGCGTACGCCGAAGAAGCAGGATGATCGCAATCCAGGTCGAGGCGGCGAGGCAAACGTTCCTCCGGGCCATGTCTGGCGGAATAAAGTCAGGTCCCTTGAGCTGGTTCTCGGCATGGATAACTCAATGGATGATAGTTCTGTCAAAAATTCCTAAGCCTGCGAGATTCCTAATTTTCAACAAGCATCCACGTGTGCCGACATGTGGAAGACCCTTTCCTGATACCCCATCTGGCGTTTGACTTGGACATTGGATCTACCCAATCGTCGGGCTCGCGATCTGTCGAGGTTTGAATCCACACTCCAAAAGAGGACTTCTGGCCTGTTAATTTCAGATAGTCTGTATACGCGAAGACGCGTTAGGATTGACCAAGGACAATCTACGAGGTGGATTTCCAGTCGCGCGAAGCGGAGTCGGGTGCTTGCGAAAGACCGGACTGGTAGTAAATTGCTCTGGTTAACGCCCGGGTGTCTGGATGGCAGTTGCCAGGTGCGAAGCTGACTGGAACCGCCCGCTTGGTTGAGGGTTACCCCATGGATGGCAAACCTATGCCTCGGCATGTGTTTCAGCGCCGCCAGTATGACGCAAGGAGATATGCACGTCATCTGTCGCAAGCTGAGCTCAATCGGCGGATACGCGACATTCTCCTTAATCTGTTGCTCCTAACTCCCGAAGCAAAGATCGGGTTACTTGAAGTTAACGATGAAAACGCCACGTGGTTGGAAAAGTGGACGCACGTGTTAGAAGAGATGCAACTCAGGCACGGGCCT
>DATDGH010000542.1:0-3209 GCA_036522215.1 Candidatus Angelobacter sp.
ATTTTCGTCGTTTGGTTAACCGCTGGGAATACAAAGAATGCAACTTCCTCGGTATGCTACAGATCGCTTGCATCCTCATTCTCATGCGGAGGTATTTTTGAGATGGGTTCTAATTACTAACTACTGAATACTGGTTTCCCATGCATCTTCAAATAACAGTTTTACCCGGTGATGGAGTCGGACCTGAGGTTTGTCGTGAAGCGGTACGCCTTTTGCGGGCGTTGAATTCTTTTTACAACTGCGAATTTGAAATCAAGGAACGACCGATAGGCGGCGCGGCAATTCACGCAACAGGTTCTCCGCTGCCTGAGCCTACACTGCAGGCTTGCTTGAACAGCGATGCGGTATTGCTGGGCGCCGTAGGTTCGCCAGAGTTCGATAATTTGAGTCGGGAGCAACGGCCGGAAGCGGGCCTTCTGCGCCTGCGCAGTGCGCTCGGAGGTTTTGCCAATCTGCGTCCGGCCGTATCTTTCAAACCCATTGCTGACTGCTCGCCGCTCCGCCGCTCCAAAGTCGAAGGCGCGGACGTGCTGATTGTGCGTGAGCTTTTGGGCGGCCTTTATTTTGCCGAGCCCCGTGGATTTTCTTTTGATGGCACTTCTGCCTACAACACCATGCGTTACTCCGTGGATGAAATCGAGCGCATCGCCCGTGTGGCCTTTAATCAGGCCCGCTTGAGGCGAAAGAAAGTCACATCGGTCGACAAGGCCAATGTACTGGAGACGTCGCAGCTATGGCGCCGCACGGTGACGGAGGTGGCGCAGTCGTATCCGGATGTGAAACTGGAACACATGTACGTAGACGCATGCGCCATGCATCTGATATCGAACCCCACCCGGTTTGATGTGATCCTTACTGAAAACCTCTTTGGCGACATCTTGTCCGACGAAGCGGCAGTCATCACTGGCTCAATGGGAATGCTGCCTTCCGCCACGATTGGCGGAGGGACGAATCTTTACGAGCCGGTACATGGCTCGGCGCCTGACATTGCCGGGAAGGGAATTGCCAACCCGTTGGGCGCGATTGCATCCGTGGCCATGTTGTTGCGCCACTCGGCGGGAATGCATCATGAGGCGGCAGACCTGGAAACGGCCATCGACACCGTTCTCGACGCCGGACATCGCACGGCTGACATCGCCGGTGATGGACATGGTCACGTAACTACTACGCGGGAGATGGGCGAATTGGTGGAACATGCATTTGTGGCCATGCTGGACCGGCGCTTTGCCTATCATGCAGTCTAAACCGCTATAAAATAAACGAAATGCTGCAGCGAACTCTCTTCGAAAAAATCTGGAACAACCACGTAGTCTGTGCCGGGCCGGAAGGCTCTTCCATCATCTATATAGACCTGCATCTGGTCCATGAAGTCACCTCTCCCCAGGCTTTTGAAGGTTTGCGGCTGGCAGGGCGCAAGGTCCGGCGTCCGGATCTTACTTTTGCCACTTTGGACCACAACATTCCGACCACGCATGACACGCGGTCCGTGATCACAGACGTTCTATCGCTTTCTCAAGTTGACGCGTTGCGCAAAAACTGCCGCGAGTTTGGTGTTCCGTTGTTTGACTTGGATTCACCCGACCAGGGAATTGTCCACGTGATTGGCCCCGAACTGGGGCTGACGCAGCCGGGCAAGACTGTGGTTTGCGGCGACAGCCATACCAGCACGCACGGAGCATTTGGGGCCCTCGCTTTTGGTATCGGAACGTCAGAGGTGGAACACGTTCTGGCGACGCAGTGTCTGGTGCAGAAAAAACCCAGGACCATGCTGGTGCGCTTTTCCGGAACACCCGATGCCGGTGTCACTGCCAAGGACATGATTCTGGGATTGATCGCGCGCATCGGAACTGATGGCGCGGCCGGGCACGTGATCGAGTACGCTGGTGAAGCGGTGACCGCTCTCTCCATGGAAGCGCGTATGACCATCTGCAACATGAGCATTGAAGCAGGTGCGCGCGCGGGCATGATCGCCCCGGATGAAACTACCTGCGCTTACCTTCGCGGACGCCGTCTTGCTCCAAAAGAAGAAAAGTGGCAGGACGCCGAAAGCTATTGGCGGACGCTCAAGACTGACCCCGGCGCGCGCTTCGATTCCTCCGTGGAAATCGATGCCTCCGCGTTGGCTCCGTTCGTGACCTGGGGAACAAATCCCGCAATGGCAGCGCCGGTTACAGGCGAAGTCCCGGATCCGGATTCTGCCGCCAATGATTCTGAGCGCAACGGAATGCTGCGCGCCTTGGAATACATGGCCTTAAAACCGGGAACGCGCATTGAGCAGATTCAAGTGGATCGAGTGTTCATCGGCTCATGCACAAATGCACGGCTTGAAGATATAAGGGCCGCCGCCCGGGTGATCAAGGGATACAAGATTTCGCCGCAGGTGCAGGCGCTGGTGGTGCCTGGCTCACAGAACGTGAAGCACGCGGCGGAACGTGAAGGTCTGGACAAAATTTTTGTTGATGCCGGTTTTGAGTGGCGCGAATCAGGCTGCTCCATGTGTCTGGGAATGAATCCGGACAAGCTGAATGCCGGCGAACGATGCGCTTCCACCAGTAACCGTAATTTCGAAGGTCGTCAGGGAGCCGGCGGGCGCACACATCTTGTAAGTCCCCCGATGGCCGCTGCTGCCGCCGTTGCCGGACATTTTGTAGATGTGCGCACCTGGAAGTACAGGGAGTAGGCAGCATATGGAAAGCTTCAAAACACATACAGGCCTGGTTGTTCCACTGCAGCGTGAAAACGTGGATACAGACCAGATTATTCCTAAGCAGTTTCTCAAAAGAATTGAGCGCACCGGCTATGGCGATTTTCTGTTCAATGACTGGCGTTATTCCACGGCAGGGAAGCCCAATCCGGATTTCATCCTGAACGCTGAAACCTTCACTGGGGCCACAATTTTAGTTGCAGGAAAAAATTTTGGCTGCGGTTCGTCGCGCGAGCACGCCGTGTGGGCATTGCGGGACTACGGATTTCGCACCGTCCTGGCTCCCACGTTTGCTGACATTTTTGCGACGAACTCGGCCAAGAACGGGCTTTTGCTGGTGACTCTGAACCCCTCGGAGATTGCAGACATAATGTCCCGCGCCATCGCGGGGAGTTTCAAATTAACTGTCGACCTGGAGAGCTGTGTGGTTTCTTCCCAGGATAGTTTCTTGGCGAACTTCGCGATTGATCCCTTCACCCGCACCAGCCTGCTGCTTGGCCTGGAT
>DATDGH010000543.1:0-2269 GCA_036522215.1 Candidatus Angelobacter sp.
TCTTGACATAGGGAACGGGATTATAAACGGTCGCCATACCCTGTGGCCTGTTGCCTATGGCCTGTGGCCTGATAATGTAAGATTTCCGCATGTCTAATCCTGGGCCACTATTTCGGCCGTTTGAAAAGCTTATAAAGATCAGCATTGCAGGCCGGGAATTTGAAGTGCCGGAGGGCAACATGCTCCTCCGTGCCTTTCAGTTTCTTTCTCCCGAAAACGTGGCGCACGGCCGATTTTGCTGGAATGAGGAGTGTCAATACTGCCGCATCCATTTTGATTTGGGTCCTGACAGTCCCGATCGTGTTGCCCTATCATGCAAACTCGTGGTCCAGGAAGGGATGCGCGTTACAGAGATGGCCCAGGAGATTCGCTATTGCCTGAGAGAACTGGGACTGAACTCGAAGAAGGAAGAACCGTGATTTTCCCTCTAACCTGTGGCCTTTTAGCGCAGGAGATTCGCTACTACCTGAGAGAACTGGGACTTGAATTCGAAGAAGGAAGAACCGCCTCTAACCTGTGGCCTATGGCCTATGGCCTGTGGCCTTTTAGTTAGCGCAGCGACTCCATAATCTCATCCAGCACCTGCCGGGGCGGACGCACAACCGACTCCGGAAGCGTAGCCAATGGGTCCTCGACCAGGTTCAACACGTCAACAAAGCTGGGAGCCTGGGTATTGACGTAGAAGACTCCGGTTAACATCTCGCCTTTTTCATGGGCGCCTTCCAGCACATGCAGCGCTGTGAGCTTGTCAGTGGGATCGTACTCGCGCTCCAGCTTGCGCAGCCGCAGGTCAGAGCCATCGTGCATGCGCACCACGGTCGTTGATCCCGGATCGTAATCCAGGTCAATGTTCTCGAAGTAGGGTACAAATCCCAGCTCATTCACCGGCTCATCGTGGTCTTTGGAATACTTGTAGGATTTGGTAGAGCCTTCATGATCGTTGAAGGTTACGCACGGCGAAATCACATCAATCATTGCCGTTCCTTTGTGGGCGATTGCGGCCTTCAGAATCGTGAGCAACTGTTTTTTGTCGCCAGAGAACGAACGCGCAACAAAAGTTGCTCCCAACTGGATGGCCATGATGCAGGTGTCAATCGCCGGAAGGTCGTTAATGACTCCGGTCTTCAGTTTTGCGCCCATATCGGCGGTAGCGGAAAACTGGCCTTTGGTCAGGCCGTAGACGCCATTGTCCTCAATCACATAAATCAGCGGCAAGTTGCGGCGCATAAGATGCACAAACTGGCCCATGCCGATGGAAGCCGTATCTCCGTCGCCGCTGATCCCCAGCGCCAACAGCTTGCGGTTGGCCAGGGCAACTCCCGTAGCCACGGACGGCATTCGTCCGTGCACAGCATTAAAGCCATGTGCGTGGTTCAGAAAATAGGCGGGACTCTTGGAAGAACACCCGATGCCGGAAAGCTTGGCCACAAACTCCGGCTGGATGCCCATTTCGTACATGGCGTCGATAATACGTTCGGAAATAGCGTTGTGACCGCATCCCGCACACAGCGTAGTCTTTCCGCCGCGATAGTCAATCACTGACAATCCGATGTGGTTCGTTTTGGGAGTGGGCGTGGTTGGGGCCGCCGACATTTTATTTGCCCTCCTGGGAAATGATTTCGTCAGTGAGCGAACGCGCGTCTACCGGCAAACCGTTGTAATGCCGCACGCTGTGCAACTTCACCACCTGGTCGGGTGCGAGATCGAGCTTGAGCAATTGCAGCATCTGCGCGTCGCGGTTCTGCTCCACTACGTAAATCCTCTCATGGTTCTTCACAAAATCGTGCACGGAAAGGTTGAATGGATAAGCACGGATGCGCAGGTAATCGGCCTTCACCCGGTATTCTTCCCGCAACTGATCGAGTGTTTCCAGCAATGCCCAGTGTGAGGTCCCGTAGGCGATGATGCCGATTTTCGAAGTGCCATCCACTTGTTTCACCGGCGCAGGCGCCGCCGCGCGTGCAGTTTCAAACTTTCTGGCCAGCCGGTCCATGTTCTGCACGTAATCATCCGGACGCTCGCTGTACTGGGCCTTGGCATTGTGGCCGCTGCCGCGCGTGAAGTAAGCTGCCCGGCGGTCATTCGTGCCCGGTAATGTTCTATAGGGAATTCCGTCGCCGTCCACGTCGCCATACCGGGAAAATCCGCCCAGGCGTGTCAGGTCTTCCTGGTTCAAAATCTTCCCGCGAGCGATTGGTTTCTCGGGATAGTGGAAGGGATCGGCCATCCAGTTATTCATTCCCAGATCGAGGTCTGAAAGCACGAACAC
>DATDGH010000544.1:0-2975 GCA_036522215.1 Candidatus Angelobacter sp.
GCTTTCTTCCTGGGTGGGCCAGCGCACCAGGGAAATCGGCATTCGCATGGCATTGGGCGCCGAAAAAGCCGACGTCCTCAAAAAGGTGCTGGGGCAGGGCTTCCGCCTGATCACTTTGGGGCTGATCCTGGGAGTGATGGGGGCGGTTGCGGCCAGCCGTTTCCTGACCTCATTGTTGTTTTCCGTGACTGCATTTGACTTTGAAGTCTTTGTTGCGACGCCGCTGGTGGTCACGATGGTGGCGGCAGTGGCGGCTTACCTGCCGGCACGACGGGCTACGGAAGTCGATCCCATGGTGGCGCTACGGTACGAGTAACGCCATTTGTGATTTTTGGTTTGTGATTTGTGAATGGTGATTGGATCGGGTGATCGCGCGTGATCTGGTGATCTGGAAAACCACAGCGCGATACAGGAGCAACCAGATGGACATTCTTCGCCGTCTTTGGTTCTGGATGCGGCGCCGCAATTTGGAAAGCGACTTCGAGGAAGAAGTTCACCAGCACCTCGACCTCAAAATCCAGCAGAACATAGAAAGTGGGATGTCCCGCGCAGAGGCTTCGCGACAGGCGCATCTTGAGTTCGGCAATCCGGCGCTGGCCAGGGAGCGCACACGGCACATCTGGGGATTCCCGCTGCTGGAAACCTTATTGCAGGATGTGCGTTATGCTGCGCGCCAGCTGCGCAAGAATCCCGGGTTCACCGCAATTGCCGTATTCACATTGGCCCTTGGCATCGGCGCCAACTCAGCCATCTTCAGCGTAGTCAACGCGGTACTCTTGCGCTCCTTGCCGTATGAGGACCCTGATCATTTGGTATCTGTCGGCAGCGACACAAAAGAAGCAGGCAATGGTATTTCCTACGAACATTATCGAGCATGGAAAGCGCAAAGCCGCTCTTTTCAAGACTTGACCGTCTTCTATCGCAATAGCGGCTGGTCGCGTGTGACTCTCACCGGCGAAGAGCCGGAGAGTGCGCAAGGAACTTACGCTTCCGCCAACTTCTTTGCAGTCATGGGCGTTTCTCCCGTTCTGGGCCGGGCGTTTACACCGGAGGAAGAGACGCACCGGGAGCGCGTCCTGATTCTGAGCGATGCCTTATGGAAACGAAGGTTTGGCGCAGCAGCCGATATTCTGGGCAAGACCTTGCAGGTGAACGGACAAAACTTTCAGATCATCGGAGTCATGCCGCCGGTCTTTCAGTTTCCGGCAAGGGATGTTCAGTTCTGGGCCCCCATCACCACCAATGCTCATTGGGGGGAAGCGACGAGTCGCACATATGTCCACGGCAACAGCGGCGCCGATGGATTCCATTGGCGCTGGATGGCTGTAGGCCGGCTCAAACAGTCTGTCTCTCCGGAACAGGCACGAGAAGAGCTAAACGCGATCAGCGGCCAATGGCAGGACAATCCTGAATTGAAGCTGCACGCAACCACGGTGGTTCCTCTGGGCGTAGAGATTGCGACCAACGAGCGCTTAGCGCTCTATGTGCTCCTGGGAGCCGTGGGATTTGTGCTATTGATTGCGTGCACCAACGTGGCCAATCTGATGCTGGCGCGAGGAGCCGCGCGGCTGCGCGAAATGGCTATCCGCACGTCTTTGGGAGCGTCACGCAGCCGGCTGCTGCGGCAACTGCTCACGGAGAGTTTGCTGCAGGCGCTGATCGCAGGCGGTCTGGGCCTGTTCGTCGCCTACTACGGAGAAACGGCGCTGGTGCGGTTCGGCCCCGCAGATGTGCCGCGACTTGAGCAAGCTGGCATTGACACGACAGTTCTGGCATTTACTTTCATAGTTTCGCTCCTGGCGGGAATTCTGTTCGGACTTGCGCCCGCCTTCAGGACCTCTCGAGCAGCTCCCGCGGAAGCCTTGCAGTCTGGAGGCTACAGCGGAACGGGAAATCCGGGACGCAGCCGCATCTCCGCCCTATTGGTCGCCGCAGAGTTCGCTCTTTCGGTGGTGCTGCTCTCCGGAGCAGGACTGCTGATACGCAGCTTCATAAAGCTGGAAAATGTTAATCCCGGGGTCCGCACTGATCATGTGCTCACTATGCACATCGGGCTGCCAGGGAAGAATGTTTTTGCAACGCACGACCAGGTATTGCAACGCCTCAGCCAGATTCCCGGAGTGACAGCCGTGGGCGCTGTAGACGGGCTGCTGGATGGTGACAATCCCGATTTTTTTGGCGTTCGCGCCATTGCAGGCAAGCAGATCGAAGCATGGGGCAAATGGACCGCGCCGCTGGCCTGGAGCACGCTGAGCGGCAACGCACTTGCAGCAATCGGCGTCCCGCTGATCCAGGGACGTTATTTCTCTGCCCAGGATGGGCCAGACACTCCGCCGGTGGTGCTGATTGACGAAAGCATGGCCCACCGCTACTGGCCCAACCAGGACCCGGTGGGACAGCATTTGAAGGGCTGGGACCCGCGCGGCCATTGCACGCCTGACGGATGTAACGATGAGTGGGTCACGGTCATTGGAGTTGTGGCGGATATGCGCCGCAGAGGCCGGGAGCGACAACCCATTTCGGACCTATTCCAATGGTATCGGCAAAATCTGCCGGGTTCCGGGCCGCCGGGCGATTTTGTGGTGCGCACCGCGGTTGACCCGGAACAGCTCGCCCCGGTTCTGCGCAACGCTGTCCACCAGGTGGACCCCACAGCGGTGATTTCCGATGTCGCCACCCTGCAGGACAAACTGGACGAACAGCTCAACTCACGCCGGTTCCAGACCGGGCTGCTGACATTGTTTGCAGGGATTGCGCTTTTGCTGGCGGGTGTGGGGATTTATGGCGTGATGCACTTTGCGGTAGTCCAGCGCACGCGAGAGATGGGAATTCGCATGGCGCTGGGAGCGCAATCACGCGATGTTTTCAGGTTGGTGATTGCGCAAGGAATGTGGCTGGCCGTCTTCGGACTCAGCGTGGGTACGGCAATGGCCTTCGCCCTTGTGCGAGTATTGCAGAGCTTGCTATTCAGCGTG
>DATDGH010000545.1:0-4190 GCA_036522215.1 Candidatus Angelobacter sp.
CTCAATTACACGGTGATCCGCTCGCCGATCGACGGGACGGTAGTGGCCCGCAACGTGGACGTCGGGCAGACCGTGGCCGCGTCTCTGCAGGCGCCAACCATCTTCACGATCGCCCAGGACCTGACCAAGATGCAGGTCTACGCCAAGACGGATGAATCTGACGTCGGCCAGATTCGCCCCGGACAAAAAGTCAGCTTCAAAGTTGACGCCTATCCCCGCGACACTTTTTCCGGCACTGTCTCCCAGGTCCGCATGAACTCTACTGTGGTGCAGAATGTCGTGACCTATGACACCATCATCGACTTTGACAATCCGGACCTGAAACTTTTTCCCGGCATGACTGCCTACGTGACCATCCCGGTGGCGACAGCCAACGCCGTCAAGGTGCCCAATGGTGCCCTGCGCTATAAGCCTGATTTTTCCGGCGACGAGATTCGCGTGCTTTACCAGCGCTATGGGATTCCGGAAGTTGCCCTCCCGCAATCACCGGACAAGGGCAGCGCTCATCCCCAGCCTGCGGGCGGTCCCGCACCAGCCCGCGGTGCCGCTACCACTGGCCGGCCCACCGGAGAGCCGGCGGGCCCGCGTTACGATACCCAGATCGTCTGGAAGCAGATCGCGGACAAATCGCTTCAGCCCGTACGCATCAAGACTGGGATTACCGATCATACCTTCACCGAGTTGGTCCAGGTACTGAATGGCGATCTCCAGCCCGGCGACGAACTGGTAACCGGGGTAGCTCAGGGCCGCGCCTCCACCGGCGCTCCACGCATGAACGCTCCAGGAGCTCCACGCGGGCGATGACTACACAACCGCCCATCTCGATCTCCGCTCCCGAGCAAGAAATCAGGACGAAGACCAGCGATGGCAGCGACATCATTATTCAGGTCCAGGACGTCCACAAGATCTACTCGCTGGGTGAAACCCAGGTGCATGCGCTGCGCGGTGTGAGTGTGGACATCAAAGGCGGCGAATTCGTCGCCATCATGGGAGCCAGCGGCAGCGGCAAGTCCACCTTCATGAACATTCTCGGCTGCCTGGACAAGCCCACCTCAGGGCGCTACCTGCTGGAAGGCACCCAGGTGGCCCAGCTCGACAAGAAACAACTGGCGGCCATCCGCAACCGCAAGATCGGCTTCGTCTTTCAGGGATTCAATCTTCTGGCTCGCACCACTGCGCTGGAAAACACCGAACTGCCAACGCTCTACGCCCGCATGGACAAGACTGAACGCCACCAGCGGGCCATGGAGGCGCTCAAGATGGTGGGGTTGGCTGAGCGCACGGATCACTATCCTTCGCAGCTTTCCGGAGGCCAGCAGCAGCGCGTGGCCATTGCCCGCGCTTTGGTGAACCGGCCCTCGATTCTTCTCGCCGACGAGCCCACCGGCAACCTGGACAGCCGCACCTCGGTCGAGTTGATGGAAATCTTTCAATCGTTGAATGATCGCGGGCTCACCATCATCCTGGTTACGCACGAACACGACATATCGCAGTTCGCCAAACGTACCATCATCTTTCGCGACGGCAAGATCCGCCGCGACGAACCCGTTGTTCCCAGGGCCATCGCCACCGAGGTGCTGAAAACCTTGCCCGTGCTGGAGGAATAAATGTATATCCAATCGAAGGATCAGGTTTTTCCTCCGATCACGCGCGATCACGGCGATCACGGCGATCACCCGATTGCGTGTGCAATGAACGACGTGATTAAAGACGAATTGCCACAGCGGTGAAAAATGCAATGGATCTAATCTCCACCCTTCGCGTCGCTTTTCGAGCGCTCATGCGCAACCGCATGCGCTCCATTCTCACCATGCTGGGCATCATCATCGGCGTAGGCGCGGTGATTGCCATGGTCGGCATCGGCCAGGGCGCGGATCAGACTATCCAGAAGCAATTGGCCAACCTGGGTTCGAACATGGTTTTTGTCAGCTCCGGCTCCAGGAATTTCGGCGGCCTCAGGATTGGCTGGGGCGCGACCAAAACGCTGGTGCGAGGAGACGTCGCCGCCATGCTGAAAGAGTGTCCCGCAGTAGCATCAGCGGCGCCCGGTACCCAGACTTCAGCCCAGGTGGTCTACGAGAACGACAACTGGGGCACGCGCATCACCGGCAGCACTCCGGAATATTTCGATATCCGCGCATGGCCGTTTCAAAGTGGGATCAGCTTCACCCAGGATGATGTAACCACTGCGGCCAACGTCGCGGTGATCGGCGACACTGTGCGCAAGAACCTCTTCGCCGCCACCGATCCGGTGGGCAAGACCATTCGCATTGGCAACCTGCCGTTTATGGTGGTGGGCGTGCTCGAGGCCAAGGGACAATCTCCGGCCATGAGCGAAGACCAGGACGACAACATTGTGGTGCCGTTGACCACCTTGCAAAAGAAAATCACCGGACAACCCTGGCTGCGCTTCATCATGATTTCCGCCAAGTCGCGTTCGGCCAGTTATGCCGCCCGGGAGCAGATTGAGTCATTGTTGCGCGACCGCCATCGCATCCGTCATGGCACAGACGACGACTTTACCGTGCGCAATCTGGCCGACATGGCCGACCTGGCCAAGGAAAGCAGCCAGGTAATGACCGCGCTTCTCGGCACCATCGCCGGCATCTCGCTGCTGGTGGGCGGCGTGATCATCATGAATGTCATGCTGGTCTCGGTGACGGAGCGCACCCGCGAGATCGGCATCCGCATCGCCATCGGAGCAACCGAAGGTGATGTGCAGCGCCAGTTCCTGATTGAAGCCCTGGTCATGAGCATGATCGGCGGGGCCATCGGCATTGTCTTCGGCGTGGGCTTGGCTTACGCCATCGCCCTGATTGTCGGATGGCCAATCCTGATTTCACCGGGAGCAATTGCCGGAGCCGCAGCCGTGGCCATGGCCATAGGCATCTTTTTCGGCTACTACCCCGCCCAAAAAGCAGCCCAGTTAGATCCAATCGAGGCTTTGCGGTATGAATAAGTCGCTTTTGTTTTTCCGATCACGGCGATCACCGGGGCCCCCGACGTGCGCCGCTGTTGCGCATGGTGGGGTGGAGGTCACCGGGGCCCCCGACGTGCGCCGCTGTTGCGCATGGTGGGGTGGAGGTCACCCGATCACGCGCGATCACCCGATTCTTCTGTGTCTCCGTGGTAGATGTTGCTTTTGCTTTTGACTTTGGGTTTGGTGTTGATTATGGCCAATGGCCAAGAGCCAAAAGCCAACGCCAGCTCTTAGGTTTTGCTAATTACTAACTACTAATTACGGTAATTATATACTTGACTAACCAAGGCATTTCAGGTACACTAAAAATGCCATGAAAGACAAGCAAAACGACCTGAAAACCTTACAGCAAGCAATACGGTATTTTAGCAGTGAGCAGACCTGCATTGATGCCGTTGCGCTTGCCCGCTGGCCCGACGGCAAGCCCGTTTGCCCGAAGTGCGGCGGAACCGAGCATTACTACCTCGCCACTCAAAGACGCTGGAAATGCAAGAACGGAAAATGCGGCAAGCAGTTCTCCGTCAAGGTCGGCACGATCTTTGAGGACTCGCCATTGGGTCTGGACAAGTGGCTGATGGCGATGTGGATGATCGGCAACTGCAAGAACGGTGTTAGCAGCATGGAGATTCATCGCGCACTAGGAATCACTCAGAAGTCAGCATGGTTCCTGTTGCACAGAATCCGTAAAGCAATGCAGGATGGTTCGCTGGTGAAACTCGGTGGTGGTGGAAAAGAAGTCGAGGTTGACGAAACGTTCATCGGCGGGAAAGCCCGCAACATGCACAAGAGCGTTAAGGCCCGCCGGATCACCGGGCAAGGCCACAACGTTGATGACAAAGCCATCGTTTTTGGAATCCTTGAACGTGGACATGGCAAGGTGAGCACGGTACGGACTGCCGTTATCACTGACCGCAAAAAAGATACTCTGCATCCGCTGGTCAAGGAGCATGTGCTGGCCGGAACCGCGCTGTATAGCGATGAGCTGACCGGATACATGGGCCTTGAAGATGAATACCAGCGCGGAGTCGTTGACCATGCTGTTGCTTACGTTGATGGGAAAATCCATACAAACGGTATGGAGAATTTCTGGTCGCTAACAAAACGGATGCTCAATGGAACATACGTTAGCGTCGAACCGTTTCACCTGTACCGTTATCTCGATGAAGAAGGATTCCGGTTCAACAATCGCGGAAGCAAAAAGCAACCCATC
>DATDGH010000546.1:0-10878 GCA_036522215.1 Candidatus Angelobacter sp.
TCGAGGGCAATGCCGAATCTGCAATTTTCGGTAACGGAACCTGCGCCACCGGGCAGGCAACGGTCCTTTCACTCTACGATGACGCGCGGCTGCGCCAACCCGTCTGGCACGGCCAGCCGGCATCGTGGGATGAAGTTGACCAGCGTGTGCTTGACTCTCTGCATGAAGCAGAGAGCGGCAACGGCCGGATCACACTGCTCTCAGGAACCATTAATAGTCCTTCGCTTCTGCAGATCATCTCGGAGTGGAAGACACGTTACAAGAACTTCAGCCATGTAGCCTACGACCCCATTTCCTTCAGCGCCATTCGCACCGCGAATGCCAATTCGTTCGGCCGCACGGTGGTCCCTCACTATCTTTTTGACAAGGCGCAGGTAATCGTAGCTCTGGAAGCCGACTTTCTGGGCACATGGCTTTCGCCGGTTGAATTTGCACGCGCCTATGCGGCCAGGCGCAAGCCGGAAACAACTCCGTCCCTCCATATCCAATTCGAATCAGGTTTCTCTGTGACCGGAAGCAACGCTGATGTGCGGGTTCCGGTGGCGCCCTCGGAGATGGGAAGTGTTGCTGGCGCTCTGCTGCGGAGGATTGCTCACAAGGCACACGCGGCCCATGTGCCGGATGGAGCCGATCCTATCCCTGGAGAGAAGCTCGACGCGGTTGCCGATGAACTATGGAAACATCGCGGGGAATCGCTGGTCGTCAGCGGAGTCAACAATGTCGCGGTGCAGACGATCGTCAACGCGCTCAATGGCCTTTTGGGCAACATTGGCAAGACAGTGGATCTGGCCCAGCCGTCACGTCAGCGTAGCGGTGACGACCAGGCCATGGCAGCGCTGGTTGAAGCCATGGATCGCGGCGAGATTCATACACTCATTCTCTACGGCGTAAATCCGGTTTATGACTACGCTGACGCAGCGCGCTTCCAGGGTGCCCTGCAAAAGGTGAAGCTCTCGGTTTCATTTTCTGACCGGCTGGATGAGACCGGCTTGCACGTCCATGCAGTTTGTCCCGACCACCATTTCCTGGAGGCCTGGGGCGACGCCGAACCGGTGGAATCCCATCTCAGCCTGGCACAACCGTTGATTGCTCCACTGTTTGGGACGCGCGCTGCAGCGGAAAGCTTGTTGCGATGGCTGGGCCAACCTCAACCCAATTATTACACCTACCTGCGGGAATTCTGGCGCAAGCGCGTGTTCCCAGGGCAAACGGAGCCCCGGAACTTCGATGCTTTCTGGGACCGCTGCTTGCAGGATGGTGTTGCGGTTTTACCTTCCTTGGGCGCTACGCACTCGCCCAAGCTCCCGGGTCATTGGGAGGAAGCGGCTTACACCATCCTGCAAGCACATCAGCCGGCAAGCCACAGCACTGACAGCTACGAACTTCATTTCTACGAGAGCGTAGCCCTGCGCGATGGGCGCCATGCGAACAATCCATGGCTGCAGGAGCTTCCCGATCCCATCAGCAAACTTACCTGGGGGAACTGTGCAGCCCTTGCACCGAAACTGGCAGAGAAGCTGGGCGTAGCAGATGGCGACGTGGTGCGGTTGAAGACTGAAAGAGGACAAATCGAGATTCCTGCTTTTATCCAGCCCGGACAAGAAGCTCGCACCATCTCCATAGCGCTGGGTTACGGCCGAACGGCAGTAGGAAAAGCGGGCGAACACGTCGGCGTTAACGTCTTTCCTTTGACCTCAATCAAAGATGGGGCGCGGAGTTACTGCGTCAGTAACGTAGCTCTGGAAAAAACGGGAAGACGCGAGAGCATCGCAGGCACTCAATCCCATTTTTCCATGGAAGGCCGGCCGATCGTTCTGGAGACGACCCTCGTCGAGCTGAAGACAGGCGAGGTGGAAGCGAAAGAGAGCATGCCTTCACTCTGGGCAGAACGACTTCACGGGGAGCACTCGTGGGGAATGGCAGTTGACATGAATGCCTGCACCGGATGCTCCGCGTGCGTGGTTGCGTGTCAGGCGGAAAACAACGTGCCGGTTGTAGGCAAGGACCAGGTGGAGCGCAATCGCATCATGCACTGGATTCGCATTGACCGCTATTACAGCGGACCCGAAGAAAATCCGGTCAGCGTGCATCAACCCATGATGTGCCAGCACTGCCAGAACGCCCCGTGCGAAACCGTGTGCCCGGTGGCGGCAACTACCACCAGTTCAGAAGGACTGAACCAGCAGGCATACAACCGCTGTATCGGCACGCGCTACTGCGCCAATAATTGTCCTTACAAGGTGCGGCGTTTCAATTGGTTCAACTACACGGACAACCCAGAGTATGACTTCAATATGGCCAGTCCGTTGGGCCGCATGGTCCTGAATCCGGATGTGGTAGTACGTTCGCGCGGTGTGATGGAAAAATGCAGCATGTGCATCCAGCGCATTCAGCTGGCCAAAAACACCGCACTGCAAGGCAAGCGCGACATGGCGGAGGGCGACGTTCAGACCGCCTGCCAGCAAGCTTGCCCCACACAAGCCATCGTCTTTGGCGACCTGAAGGATCCCAACAGCAGGGTTTCACGTCTCAGGGCGAACCAGCGCCAATATGAGGTGCTGGGAGAACTGGGTGTGCGACCCAACGTCGGGTATTTGAAGAAAGTGCGTTACTCCGCAGCAAAGACGTAAGGAGGTCCATTGAGCACTATCACAGTAGACGTGCATGGAGCAGGTGCAGCTCCGGCTCCAGAGCCAGCTCAAGTGCTGGCTCCCACTCCGTTGGTAGAGGGCCACCCAAGTCTTCACCAGATCACCGAGGACATCGCCCACCCACTTGAGGCGCGGCCCGGAAAGGGATGGTGGATCTGCTTTGGTTTCGCCTTCGCGGCCCTTCTGAACCTTGGGGGGATGGTTACCTACCTGTTTGCCAAAGGCGTTGGAATTTGGGGGCTGAGCAACAGTGTTGGCTGGGCATTTGCCATCACCAACTTTGTGTTCTGGATAGGGATTGGCCATGCAGGCACCCTGATCTCGGCCATCCTGCTGTTGTTCCGGCAGAAGTGGAGAACTTCGATCAACCGCTCCGCCGAAGCGATGACCATTTTCGCGGTGATGTGCGCAGGAATTTTTCCCCTAATCCACGTAGGGCGTCCCTGGGATGTTTTCTTCATTTTTCCTTATTTTCCGAATCAGCGCGGGCCGCTGTGGATCAATTTCCGTTCGCCGCTGGTGTGGGACGTGTTCGCCATCAGCACATACTTCACTATTTCCCTGGTCTTCTGGTACTTGGGAATGATTCCCGATCTGGCAACGCTGCGCGACCGGGCCAGGGGAGGAATCAAGAAATTCACCTTCCGCCTGTTAAGCCTGGGATGGAACGGATCGCATCGCACCTGGAGCCGCTATGAGATTGTGAGCCTCATTCTGGCCGGCCTGGCAACGCCCCTGGTACTCTCGGTCCACTCCATCGTCAGCATGGATTTTGCCACGTCACTTCTCCCCGGGTGGCACACAACTATCTTCCCGCCTTATTTTGTGGCCGGGGCCATCTACTCCGGTTTTGGCATGGTGCTCACACTGTTGATCCTTACCCGGCAGACAATGCACCTCCAGCGATACATCACGCTGGAGCACCTGGACAAAATGGCCAAAGTGACCATGTTCACTGGAATGATCGTAAGCTATGCCTACATCACTGAATTCTTCACTGCCTGGTACAGCGGGAACATATATGAGCAGTACCACTTCATTAACCGGGCGACCGGGCCTTACGCATGGTGTTTTTATCTCATGGTTCTCTGCAACGTGATCACTCCGCAATTGCTTTGGACGAAAAGGGCACGCACCAGCATTGTGTTCCTGTTCATCGTTTCCATTTTTGTGAATATTGGAATGTGGTTTGAGCGCTTCGTAATCATCGTTGTCTCCCAGCATCGCGCCTTTCTGCCTTCCGGTTGGGGCATGTTCTATCCCACAATCTGGGACGTCGGCATTCTGATAGGCAGCTTTGGCCTGTTCTTCACCTGCTTCCTGGTCTTTATTCGCGTACTCCCCATGATCGCCATGTGGGAGATCAAAGGTGTGGTTGCACATGGCGCTCACAAGATTGCGCTGAATACGGATGAGGATGAAAGAGAGGCGGTTAGTGCCTGACACATTTGTAGTTGCTACTTTCTCTGACCCTGAAGCACTGCTGCAGGCAGTCAAGGCTGTTCGGTCGGAAGAGTTTCGCGTCTATGACGTCTACGCGCCCTATCCCATTCACGGCCTGGACCAGGCGATGGGCATCCGCCACAGCCGCCTGCCGTGGGTAACCTTCTGGGCAGGACTTGCCGGACTGACTCTGGCCTTGACGTTTCAGTTTTATACCACCGTACTGGATTGGCCCTTGAACATTGGTGGCAAGCCGGACAACTCCACGCTAGCCTTCGTTCCCATCTGCTTCGAGCTAACTGTGCTCATCGGCGGTGTGACCACGGCGCTGGCGCTGTTAGTACGGGCAAAACTGTTTCCCGGCAGGCGTGAGCAACTGGCGGCAGAGGGCATCACCGACAACAAATTCGCTCTCGTACTGAAAAAACGCTCAATCGATCTGAGACACGCTGCCGCCATCCTGCGGGAAAACGGAGCGGAGAGCGTGGAGCAGAAAGTGATGGACCTATGAGACTCTATGCTGGCGCCGGCACATTGCTGACCTGCATGATCGTGCTCGCGGGCTGTGGCGCAAATTCTCAGCAACGCGCCTATGAGTACATGCCCGATATGGCGCGAGATCCAGCCTACAAGGCTTTTGCTCCCAATACCGTCACGCGCGACGGTCTAACCTTGCAACGTCCTGTAGCCGGCACCATACCGCGAGGTTATCTTCCGTTCCACTACGGCACCGGTGAAGACGAGGCGGCGCGGGCCGGACGCGAACTTGTGAATCCGTATGCTCCCACAACCAGGACCCTGGATGAGGGCAAAGCGTTGTTTCAAACGTACTGCCTGGTTTGCCATGGCGAGCTAGGTCACGGCGATGGCCCCATCTCCGGCAAGATCCCAACACCACCTTCATACGTGTCTGACCGGCTGCTGAAATTTCCGCAAGGCCGGATCTTTCACGTGATCACTCTGGGGACGGGCAAGATGTCTTCCTACGCCGCCCAACTCAGCGCAGACGAGCGCTGGAAAATTGTCGCTTATATCCACACGACGCTGCAGGGACTCAGGGACGGAGAAACAGTTCCCGCCGGAGGCATGAAATGAGCCAATTGAGCTTTCACGTTTCTTCGCGGAGTCGCGGGTTCCCAATGTTTCTGGTTGGACTCGGGGCCGCAGTGGCAATTTACGGAGTGCTGGCCGCGCCCGAACGCACCTGGCCCAACCTGCTTCTGGACGGCTTCTATATTGCTTCGCTGGGCATCTCAGCCGTCTTCTTTCTGGCCGTAACCAGGGCCGCCGGTGCGCGCTGGTCAGCAAACTTGCGGCGAATTCCCGAGGCCTTGAGCGGCATCCTGCCAATAGCAGCCGGTTTGTTGGCCTTGGTGTTCTTTGGGCGTGAAACGCTTTTTGCCTGGATGCGGCCGGATTATTTTGCCAAAGCAGCGCCTAATGCCGGCAACGCGCACTACCTGAATCCGCCGTTGGTTATCGGCCGCATGGTATTCACGCTGGCTGTGTGGATACTGTTTGCCTGGTTGTTCCGGCGAACATCACTGCAGCAGGACCGCGATGGCAGCTCCAGCCTGGCGCTGCACTACCGTTTGAATCGATACTCGATCATTTTCCTGCTGGCTTTCGCTCTCACCTTCACCTTTGGTGTGTATGACTGGCTGCTTTCGCTCGATCCGCAATGGTCCAGCACCATGTTTGCTTTCTACACCTTTGCCGGGACTTTCGTGCAGGGAATCGCGGCAGTCACGCTGGCGGTTGTGTTCCTGAAGGAACGAGGTACGCTCACCAATGTAAGCGAGCATCAACTGCATGATCTGGGCAAGATGCTCTTCGCCTTCACCATCTTTTGGGCTTACATCTGGACCTGCCAATATCTGCTTATCTGGTATGGAAACATCCCCGATGAGGTCACGCACTATGCCAAACGCACGAACGGTCCCTGGCTCTATCTGTTTGCGCTGAACTTGATCCTGAACTGGATTGTTCCCTTCCTTACCCTCCTTTCCATCCGCGCAAAGAGGGCTCCGAAGCTGCTGAAGATCGTGTGCGTGGTTGTGCTAATTGGACATTGGCTGGACCTGTATTTGCTGATTATGCCGGCGGTCTGGCAGAAGCCGATGATCGGATTGATGGAAGTGCCAATTGCTGCCGGATACATCGCGCTGGTTTATCTGATTTTCATCAGGACCTTACAGAAAGCGCCGCTCGCGCCGCTACACGATCCCATTTTGGCGTACGAGCAGGCGCCGGTCTATACCGCGGAACTTCATACATCGTAATTTGCTGGAGCTGAACCCATGATGAACGGGCACGGAAACCTGCTGAAGTCTCTAACGTTGGTGGTCACCACCGTGGTAGCAAGCGCGGTGGTCTACTTGCAGCCAGACCTGAGCAAGCAAAGAGATATTCCCAACCGGTTGCCTGAGGCCGCGCCTTATGTGCTGGCCGAGGCGCAGGCGTTCCCGCCTCCTTACCATGAGCACTGGGAGCAGGAGAACAGCCCGGGACAATGCCAGACCTGCCATCAGAAAATCTTCGATGAGTGGAACGGCTCCATGATGTCCAACTCCTGGCGCGATCCCGCATGGCGAGCAGCCTTCCTGCTGCTTTCACGCGCAACGTCCGCTAATGGAGAGTGCGATACACCGCAGCCGCCTGATGGCACCGAGAAAGCAACCCACAATCCTTTCGCGAACAAAGGCGATTGCAGTTCAACCTTTGATCTGGGAACGCAGAAGTACACGCTTTCGCGTCCAGGTTCACTGCTGGATGCTTTCTGCTCGCGCTGCCACATGCCCACCGATTACATTGATAACGTTCCCTTGAAGAACGTTAAGTTCGATCCTCACACTGGATTGGAAACGGCTCCCGTCGACCCAAAGTTCTTCCCCACTTCGGACAACGGCACCGGAATCGCCTTTGCCACGCTGGATTCACAGTTTAGAAATACGGAATCCGGCAAGAGCGGGATCATCTGCGCGGTCTGCCACACCTATGCTGAAACCCGCGACACTCCGTTTCACAACTATGCTCGCGCCAACAGCGCTTATGTGCCGGCAATCGGCGCCAAATCGAGAACCGATCTGCTGGCTTCCGCTGAGCAGGAGACGTTCAAAGTTCCTGACGACTCCAGGCGGAACCTGGGATACAGCATCGGCGCCGGTTCCTATCGGCTCTCGCCCCATGCCATTGGATCGTCAGAGCGATTCGGTCCGCTGGCCGCAAATCAGCCGCCCACGCCCACCGATTCCTATACCAGCCAGATTTTTGGCGAGCAAGTTCCGTTCCAGCACATGGACTCGGCGAAACATAAGGGCTACCACCAGACGATGTTTGTCCATGCGGAGATGTGCGCAGCCTGTCATGACGTCACCAACGCCTTGCCCATCAAGAACCCGCTGGGAAAGTGGGTTGGCGGATTTCCCATTGAGCGGACGTACACGGAGTGGGCCAACAGCGCATACGCTGACCGTCCGGGGAACGCGAACTTTGATCCCAAGTTTAAGCGCGATTGCCAGAGCTGCCATATGCAGCAGGACTACGGACAACCGGGCACAGCCCAGACGTTGTATCAGGACGGAAAACCATTGCCGCCACCGGTGGACCGCGTAGCCAACCAGGACCAGGGCGGATCGCCGCATCCATTCTTTACTCACCATTTCGTGGGCGGCAATGCATACATCACCGGCCTAGTGGGAAAAGATGTTGACTCCAGCGGCAATGTCTCGCCTTATCCTGAACTCTCCGCCTTTAGTTTTTCTTCTGCCGACCATAAAAGCGTATATTCCAGGGGATTCTGGACGCATACGGAGCGCCGTGGAGCTTATTCGCAGCAGACCCGGCTGGCCTGGGACCGCTTGCGCCACGTTCTCAGCATGGATATGCAGGGCCCGGCGACGATTCCGGCGGGTACAAATGTTCCTGTTGCTGTCACGGTCGCCAATACCGGCAGCGGACACAACTTCCCCACTGGCTTTCCCGAAGGCCGCACCGCATGGCTGGCGCTTCATGCCTACGACCTGGCGACCGGGAAAGAACTCTCCATTCAAGATAGCGTCTGGAATCGAACCTCTTTGGGCGTAGGGAATTTCACCACCGAGGAGATGGTGGATCCGAACTTCCCCGGCTGCGATTGGAAAATTCCAGCCGGATCAGCCGATCCTTATTCTGTCCAGTTCAAAGCTGTAGCTTCTCTGGGCAACGGATGCCCCACTCTGGACCTGCCATACGCCACGCCGCTCAATCTGGTTACGAACAAACAAGGTTTGCCCATTGATAAAGACGGACGGGTCATCAATCAATCCAATCCCGGCCTGGAAGTGTTCAAAGACCTGAACGGCAATGGCGACCTGTTTGATGACTCGTTCCTGCGCGATTCGCGGCTGAAGCCGAGAGGCCGCCCGGAATACCAGCAGAAAATTGATCGCTACTCCGTGGTGGTTCCGCCGGGCGCGCGCGGACCGGTTGTAGTGACGGCGGCGGTCTATTACCAATCGATTGAAGCCATTGTGGCGCTGAAGTTCCTGGGGAACATGGCGGACACAAACAACAATTTCATTCTTGAGCCTTGCGTGCTGGGAGGCCTGTGCGACGGCAGGAAGCCAAGCGGAGAACCCGCTGTGGTTGAGGGCGCACCGCCAGTGCCGATGATCGTACGCAACCTGATCATACCGATTGCCGGAGCACCGGCGGAAAAGACGTTGCCCCAGGTTGCCATGTATCCGCAACCAGGCGCGAGCGAGGTCTTTCAGGATGCAGTGGTTAAACTGTTCTTTTCGAAACCCATGCGCGCTATTGATGGCCGTAGCTTCACCCTCGCGGATTCTCGCGGATCCGCTGTGGCCGGTGAGGTCAACCAGATTGGCGATGGAACCTGGGGATTCTTCCCCGGTCAAGTACTACTGAAAGCGGGCGAACGCTATACGGCCCGGCTAAAGGCTGGGGCCTGTGACTTGTTCGGCAATTGCATGAAGCAAGATGTGGTGTGGAGTTTCACTATCAGCAAAGACGCAAGCCGCGGCAGCGGTGATACCAGCCTGCCTATAGGCTTCACGCTTCCAAGCCAGACACCGCGGGCGGAAGCAGCCGTATCATCTCTCCGGCGCCACCGCAATCCTCGCAAAGCAAGCAGCTTGGCATCTTTGCGGAAATAAGCACGAGTACGGAACGGGAAAAACCACAACGAGGGCCCCTGGCTGGACTTTTACCAGGGGCGCACTCGATGCGCAGAAATCAGAAGCCCAGACCAAAATGGGTGGCAAAAGTCACGGAATTGGTCGCCGGGCCGCCGGTGGGCCGATCAAACTTAACCGGTAAGTCCGCTTCAACAAAATAAGCCTTGAAGAAGTGGCTCTGGTCCTTGAACTTCCAACTCTTGTTCAAAAGAGGAATAAAGCCGATTCGGGAAGAATTTACGTCAAAAGCTATGCGCACACCGGTAGTGAAGCCATGTTCCAGCCTCCACAGAATTCCGGGATCCACTGTAAGAGTAACTTCATGCGGGTTCGTGCTGATGCTGGGGACAAATTCAAAGTCAACGGCAAAACGCCCCTGTCCTTTGAAAGTCACACCAAAGGGAAAGCCGATTGCGAAGTTGTCAAAGACGGTGTTGGTGTTGCCATTGGCGTGTGTGACCCAGGGGATCACAAAGCCTACGTGTCCACCAACCGTAATTTGAGCATTGGCGGGCACAGCCATGCTGACCACCGCCATCCAGAAGATGGCGACAGAGTACAGCATTTTGGTGCGGGCCTTTTTGTTGTTGTCAGTTGTCATTGCGTTATTGGCTCCTTCACTGCTTGGATTTAACAAACAAATTTGGTTTCGCAGCCATTGCGCTCAATAAAATGTTCACAGCTGTTCCAGCGAAGGCATATCTCCACAATGTGAATATTGCGCGGAAGGTACGGTGTTTCCTGAACACCTGGCGCTCGGCACCGTCTCAACTGGGAAAGCTGCAGGATCAAGCAGCAATGGAAATGTGGCGGCAGGACTCTTCCTCCGATGAATGGGCCCACGACTTGCCCGGTTTTGGCGCGGCGGCATGGTGGGAATTCGATGCAAGCCCGCCGCGCTGCAGACCTCAGCCGGAGTGCTGGCGCTCCCCTGCGGGATGAGCGCTAGAATGAGTGCTTCTTAAGCAGCATCGCCTACGGCCACTGCCACCGCCACTTCTTCCTCAACAACAACTTCACGCTCGATCCTGCTCGGGAGCAGTGCCCAGCAGAACATGTTGTAGCCAATGGCCATCAGCGCCCCGAGAGCGAAACCGGCCCCCGCATAAACCAGGGGCGTAATGACCGCGAGCAGCATCCCGGCATCGGCCGCGGACAAGTGCGCTGGCCCGGTCAGGGACACGAGAAGCGTCGAAAAAAATGGCACAAAGACCAAAGACAACGTGCCGTGGAGGATTGCCGACACGCTTGCAACAAACAATACGTTCACTCGATTGATCTGTTTCACTGGAATTGCTCCTTCATGCTGAAATACTTCATTTCCAAAAAAAAATCGGCCCAGAGAGATTTCTCTCTGAGCCGAATTTTCAGTCCCGGCCGGAGGCTTGCTCCGGCAACTAAAATCAGGGCTCCTGGTCAAATTGGACGTGCGTCAATCAGGTATTGCGATAAGTCTTTCTTGCCAGCGCCTCGACACAAGTGATTTCGCCGCTTCTAAACTGAATGGCAATTGAGCCGGGGCACTTTCTGGTTTTCATAAAATCGGAGAAAGCGACAAACAGCTCTCGGGTGATTGCCACCTGTGTCCCATTGGGAGAAACGGCAAA
>DATDGH010000547.1:0-4927 GCA_036522215.1 Candidatus Angelobacter sp.
GTTCGCGCCCATCACCCTGGCCTCGATCGACTCGGTGGACCCCGATCACCCGACCTTGAATCCGGTTCCCTACGTCGGCATCCAGTATGTCGACATCCCGCAGTTCGAAAGCCTCGGCGTCACCGTCGGCCAGCAGATCGCGGGGGCGATCGCCGGCACGGAAACGGTGAGCCAGGCGCTGCAGGCGGGCTCATCTCCAGCACTGCCACCTATTTTGATACCGGCATGAAGGCCACCAGCACCGACCCGCTGAATCACACCACCAGCTTCACCTATTCGTCATCGTTCGCCGGTGCCTATATGACCCAGACCAACCTGCCCGATACGCAGATGCCGGACTCCGGCGCGCCCATCGTGCACCATGTTGTGAGCGGGAACTACGATTTCAGCACCGGCCTGCTCACCAGCTTTACAGACGAAAACAGCCAGCAGTTCACCTACAGCTATGACCTCATGCTGCGGCTAACCCAGGGCAATCATCCCGATGGCGGCCAGACCGTCTTCACCTATCCCGACCCCAACACCGTCACCCGCCAGCGCTTGATGACGGCCGGCAACTATGAAGGACTCTATACTGCCAAATTCGACGGTCTCGGTCGCTCCTATCAGACGCAACAAATTACGCCCAGCGGCACCGTCTTGATTGATACAACCTACGATTCAGTGGGACGCGAGTCCACCATCTCCAATCCCTACTACTCAGGTAGCAATCATGGAACCGATCCCACCTATGGCATCGTAACCACCCAATACGACGCCCTGAGCCGCGCGGTTAAGAGCACCAAACAGGACGGCAGCATTGCCACCGTGGCCTACAGTGATAACTGCACCACGGCGACCGACGAAGCCGGCAAACAGCGTAAGGTGTGTTCCGATGCCTTGGGGCGTATGACCGAGGTGGACGAGCCCAACCCCGCCTCCGCCGCCACCTACGCCACCGGATGGATCTCCGTGAGCGGCACTGAGCAGACCGCTAACTCTCAACCGGCAACGTCAGGCAGCGGAACCGTGACCATTAGCGGGTCGGAGCAATCGGCCTGCAACTACATCCGCAATGTGTGTCACTTGGTTTATGACACCGGAACCGTGACCATCACCGTCAATAGCTATCCTAAAACTGTTAACTATGGGGGAAGCAGTGAGACGGCGGCTACCGTCGCCTGGAAGCTTTCCTGCGCTTTTCACAATGACAGTTCCTCGCCCGTGGATGCGTATTGCCCCAGCTCTGCTGGTAGTTCCACATCGGTAACCCTCACGGCTAGGGCGACGGGCGCTTCCACGAACTACTCCTTCACCACCTCTTCTGCTACCAACGACACACAGTGTATCTATTTCTGCGGCCCATCATTTTCTGCTTCGCCGGCCTCCGGGGCCCTGACCCATGGACAGGATGCCTCTAGCACTCCCGATACCGGCACCGTAACAGCCACCATCAACGGCACACCCTATTCGGTGAGCTACGGCGCGGGTGACACCTCTGGGTCGATTGCAACTCGCCTGGCCACGGCGATCAGCAATGGGTCGTACGCTAACGCTTCGCCCTCCGGCAGCACCATCAATTTGACCAGCAAGACCATCGGAACAGCCGGCGACTATTCGCTTTCTGCTGCCTACACCTGGAATAACAGCCAGTTCAGCAATCCGTCTTTCACCACCTCTACTTCCGGGAGCATTGCCGGCGCTCTCGATGCCAGCGCGCTCAACAACAATCCCTACGTCACCCTTTATCAATATGACACGCTGAACAACCTGCTCTGCGTACACCAGAAAGCCACTGACACCACCGCCGACGTGGCCTGCGCTGGCACAACCCCGCCGTCTGTGCCCGCGTCCTGGCGCCAGCGCTTCTTTACCTATGATTCCTTCTCCCGGCTTCTCACAGCCAGCAATCCCGAAGCAGGCAAAATCAGCTACGGCTACGACAATGCTGGAAGGCTCACCTCCAAGGTCGAGCCCATGCCCAACCAGACCGGCGCCTCCACTGTTACCATCACCTACGCCTATGACAATCTGGACCGCCTGACGGACAAAACCTACTCGGATGCCACGCAGAATTCCAGTTATCGCTACGACTATGCCAGCTACCTCGGCCAAAGCTTCCAGTATCCGATTGGTCGCCAGGTGGCGGCCACAGCAGCTAACCAGACGATCAAATCCTTTGTCACTTATGACAAAATGGGCCGGGTAAACCAAACGACAGAATGCATTCCCGGCGTAACCAATTGCCAGAACTTCACCGCTTCCTACGATCTGTTGGGAGATCTCACGCAAATCGCGTATCCGGCCAACAGCTTCAAAGTAAACTATCAATATGATTCCGCTGCCCGTCTGCTGAACGCGACGGACTCGAACAATGTGGTTTATGCGCAGAGCCCAACCATCCTGGCCTCAGGCGCAATGCAGGAGTTCACTAGCCCGAATTTCAATAACTACAAATTCCATACCGATCTCAACAGCCGCCTTCAGCCCACCGAGATTTGGGCCGGTACCGGCAGCGGCAGCAGCGCCGTATTCGATAAGCAATACACTTACAACGCCCCCAACACCTCGCAGGTGAACAACGGCAACATCTACACCGTTACCAACGTGAAGGACTCCACTCGCACCCAGACTTTTGCCTATGACGTTCTGAATCGTCTGGCATCCGCCCGTGATGGAACTCATTGGGGCAATACTTACACCTACGATGCCTGGGGCAATCTGCAGAAAATTCCCGGCAGCCCGGCAGGCGAGAATTTCCAGCACGCCGCGGACAGCAACAACCACCTGGTCAGCTACAATTATGATGCGGCTGGAAACATGACGAACGACGGCGCCACAGCCTACGTGATAGATGCCGAGAACCGCATCACCTCCGCTACCGCCAACAGCGCAACCACCACTTACACCTACGACGCCGATGGACGTCGCGTAAAGAAATCCAGCGGCGCCAACTACTGGTACGGCCCCGGCGGGGGCGTTATGGCCGAGACCGACTCCAGCGGCAACTGGACCAACTACATCTTCTTTGGTGGCCAGCGGCTCGCTCGCAACATCAGTGGCGACATCAAGTACTACGTCACCGACCACCTGCACTCCACCGCCATGTTCGTGGACAACAGCGGTTCCATTCTGGACGACAACGACTTTTATCCCTGGGGCGGACTCGTTCCCGGTGTGGGCCAGACCACCAGTACCAACCATTACAAATTCACTGGTAAGGAACGCGACAGCGAATCAAGCTTGGATGATTTCGGTGCCCGGTACTACTCCAGCACTATCGGTCGTTTCATGAGTCCGGACTGGGCCGCGAAACCCACGACCGTTCCTTACGCACAATTTGGTGACCCTCAAAGCTTGAATCTTTATGCTTACGTGCGGAATAGTCCAATTATTCGTGTCGATGCGGATGGGCACAATTTTGCCGGCTACGATGGCATGAACACCAATAAGGATGGAGGGATTACCGAGATTGACTATGACATTGAATTCGAGATAGCGGTTACCGGAGGCGACTACTCTGAACGCTCTTACACGGGAGCCGATAATGACCTGAACCAATCAAAGACCTCAACCTCCAGCACTCCGAACGCTGCGTATAGCTGCAGCGGAACAGCTGCACAGTGTGCACAGATCAAAACGGGAATAGAAACGCTTCAGAAAGCCGCAAATAATTTGTCTCAAGGCTCGGAGGGACGTGATTTTCTCGAAAATGCACTGGACCTCCTCCTCCGTGCTGGACCCGAGATAAAGTTCCCGGAGGACGACAGAGGTTGGGGAGGTGCTCGCACCGAAAATGGCAAGACAACTCTGACGATCTCTCTCCTACGCACGCCGACAGAGCTTGCAGCCGAACTTGCACACGAGAGCACTCACGGAGTTGACCAGAGAGCAAATGGAGTGCCAAAAACTAGGATGCAGGAAAAATTTTACGAGATTCGCGGCTACAAAGCCCAAGGCTACGTAAACCAAGCACTTGGAATTTCATCGGGTTATGGAATCTGGACCGCTGGTAAAGGCTGGGATCTTCGACAAGTATATAAACTTGCCGAATTATCCACCCAAGTCTGGTGCAGCAGCGGAGGAGGATGCAAATGAAAAAACCATTTACAGTACTGGCGACGTCCGTAGCGGTGATCGCATTTTTGCCGCTATTCGGCCAAAAGCTACCGGCAACCAAAACTGCTAAAACAACGGTGTGTAGACTGGCAGCCGCCCCACAGCAATTCGACAGCACTCTTGTTACGCTCAGAGCTCGTGTCGAGAGTGATGGAATGCACGGAGCAGTTCTCACAGAGAAGGCATGCCCAGACAAAGGTGTCCTCCTATCGTTTGACAAGTCTTCCGACAACCAATCAGCAACGGCCTTCACCAATGCACTTTTCAGTGGAGTACCAGGGACCACAGACAAGGAAATTACGGGCGTATTCACAGGCACATTTCACTGGGACAAAGATAAGGTCCCAAATCGAGCCCTTACCGTGCACCGGATTTCCAACCTCCGGGTAAAGAAAATATCAGATCCTCCAATTAAATGAGCTAAAAGAAGTCGCGCGATTCCGCGGTTATCTCTCGATGTTGTAAGAAGGGAGTTTGCCGCTTGGAAAATCGATTGACAGACAAATGGGAGAGCCTCATGTCCATAGCGAATTGTGTAGCTGAGGTTTGCTTCTTACTTCTCGCCACTCTCTCAAGCGCACCGTTGGCCTCCGGTCAAGCCGCGAGTCAAAGCCATCCCCTGACCTTGCCCGCTGGTAAAGACTCCGTTGTACGTTTCTTTTACCAGCCCCCTGACGGCGAGTATTTCCACGGTGCCCTCATCTTTCGCGCTGTTGTCAACGCTCATTTAAATTTGACCCCCTAGCGATCACTTAAAATTGACCCCCCTTCGGGGTAAAAATCAGCGTGCTGGGAGACTGAGTGTTTTATTCTTCCGGTTCTTCCTCCT
>DATDGH010000548.1:0-2330 GCA_036522215.1 Candidatus Angelobacter sp.
AGTCGTTATATCAAGGCTGGCAAAGTCCGCAGACCCAAGTCAGCGACAAGCGGAGGCATGACAATACATTTCTGGACAGAGGAGCAGATAGAACAAATCCGCCAACTGCTGCCGAAAATCGCCAACGGCAGGAAAACGCGGTATCAGAAACAAGGACGGCAAAAGAAGCAGCCAAAGAGGAAGTTAAAACAGTAATCAGCGGGCCGCTCTCGGTGTTAGAGCACCGAGCGCGGCCCTAACCACATCCGCCTGATTAGGACAGGCAAGACATGGCTACTCTTGACCTTAAACGTTCTTCTTTTGCGCCGCAAGCCACCGCAATGGCGGCCCCGCTTTCGGCAATCCAGCACATCCGCAAATTGCGTGGCGGCACACAGGCTCATTTGATGCGCGGCTCCGATGACAATCTCTATGTCGTCAAATTCCAGACAAATCCTATTCATCCGCGTGTTTTGGCGAACGAATTTCTTGCTACCAGACTTGGCTCATGGCTTGGGATTCCAATGCCCCAGGTTGAGGTGATCGAGGTTTCCAGTTGGCTTATCGCCCATAGCCCGGCATTACTCGTGGAATTGGCCGAAAGCCGGATTCCATGCGGTAGCGGTTTACAATTGGCATCCCGCTATGTTGCTGATCCCATTTACTTCGAAGTCCTTGACCAGTTATCAAAAGTAGCGTTCCGAAAGGTGGTAAACAAGCCGGATATGGTCCGCGCACTGGCGTTCGACAAGTGGGTCGGCAACTGCGATTCGCGACAGGTGGTCTTTACCAGGAGAGTCGGGCAGGATCAATTTCAAGCGACCCTAGTTGACCAGAGTTATTGCTTCGATGCCAGCAAATGGGATTTTCCCGATCTGCCGTTCATGGGAACATGTGAACATGATCACGTTTATCGCAACGTCACCGGTTGGAAATCTTTTGAGCCGATCCTGTCCCGAATTGAAGAGATTGAGTATGCTGACCTCTGGAGTTTTGCCGCTGAAGTGCCGCAGGAGTGGTATCAGTATGAAGCCCAAGCGCTGTGCCGACTGATAGGAACTCTTTACGACCGCCGCTCTGTCGTGCGGGACCTCATCACCGCCCTTCGGCATTCAAAGCCCAATCTTTTTCCGAGATGGACAAGATAATTTCGCAATACAGTCTTTATCATGTCTGCGGCTACCCGGCGGGCGATTCCATCAGTATTCGGAAGATTCCTCAAATATCGGTCAAGGGGCCATTCTAAGACGGCCCCTCTACGACTTGGGCTTGTTTTAGCTGATTGATTTTCGCCTGTTGTTCGCCTATCATTTATGAGGTGAGAAAAATTGGTAGAAGCTCTTGAGATAGCCGCGCGCTTCCGTTCGGCTGGAATTTAAGCAGTACATTCCGAAGATCATTGAGCAGGATTTGGGACGCCATTACGGACTGGACCCTGACAAGGGAGCAATGGTGGATGTAAGGGGCTCACGGGCTACCTTGCTATAATCATCCACAATCCAGAGAAGATCTGCATAGCCGCAGGTGGGCACGCAGGCCTCCACCCCCTAAAGGCGCAAGCACCCTCCTAATCCCAACGGTTATCTGGTGGTGAGAAGACCCTTTGATCACTGCTCAAGAACTGGCAACTATGGTAGTGCGGCACGTCATTTTTCACGATGTGCCCAAAGTTTATAAGTCGTCAACAGGTGTGACTCCCACCCTGGCGGACGTCGAGACTGATATAGACGCAACCCGTAAGGCCCTGCTGAGGACCAAGTTGACACAGGTTCTTGGCTCTCAGAAGGCTTACCCGGTTGAATTCAACCCAAAATCCGCCTCTCCAGTTCCAGAAGAGGTTAGGCGCATGACAAAACACTTCGACGGCAAGGTATTTGTGGAAGCGTCGCAGAAGCTTGCGAGCTATCTATTTGAGCAGCAGATTGGCTCCATCTCTCCGGGACTCCTTTGTGTCATTGACGTGGCGGTTTCCGGTATGGCGAGCACGGTTCTCATGAAACTGGAACGTGAAGAAGGAGCACAGCTGGAACTGGCGAATAAGCAGGGCAAGAAGATGTTCGCCATGTCGGTTCTGGACAATCTGGTGCTCACTGAGGGAACCCGGCTATTCAAGAGTGCGATGTTCGTCCGAACCGGCAAGGAAGATAATGACTTCCGGGTCACCGCTTGTGACAGCCAGTTGAGTGTTACGTCGAGCAGTGATCTTGCAAAATTTTGGTTGCGTTTTCTGGGCTGTATGTTTTTGGTCGAGCCGCGTGTAGCGACTCAACAGTTCTTTGATTCCGCAGTCCGGTTCGTAAACGATGCTGTCACTGATCCTGTTGTAAAGAGCGAGATTTATGATTCGCTGC
>DATDGH010000549.1:0-5090 GCA_036522215.1 Candidatus Angelobacter sp.
GTATCTAAGACGGGTGATCCCGTCTCCGGTGGGTACAACTTTTATTCTGTTCATGTTGACGGAGGTTTTGGAGATTATCCTAAGTTTGGAGTTTGGCCAGACGGCATCTACATTTCTGCCAACGTATTCGATTTTGCTGCAACTGGCGGGTTTCAAAATGTTCGCATGTGGGCGCTGAACAAAGGTCAGATGTATGCGGGAGCGCCGGCAGCGCAGGCAGTCTCGTTCGACGCACCGGCTACCGAATTCACCCTTTTGCCGAGCAACGCCAGACTACAGGCGGGTACGCCTCCCCCGGGAACGCCTGATTTGTTCTCGGTTGTTGCGCAATACACCAACGTAGTGAGCGTATACAAGTTCCACGTAGATTTTAGCGATACTTCTGCTTCTACGTTTAGCGGGCCGTTTACCTCGCAGACTGGCACAGCCTGGTCGCAGTTAACGAATTTTGACCTGCCCTCGCCGGGCAATTCCCTCGACTCTCTTTTCCCACGGCTCATGATGCAGAACCAGTACAGCAACATCGGCGGGATAGAGTCCCTGTGGAATTCACACACCGTCGGAGCTTCGGGCAGCAGCTCGGCTCAGGCTGGAGTTCGCTACTATCAGGTAAGGGTCACGGGAGGCGCAGTTGAGGCGAACGCAACCCAAGCCTTTACGTTCTCCCCCGATACGACGATCCATCGCTTCATGCCCAGTGTGGCGGTGGATCGTGTTGGTGATATGGCCATTGGCTACAGTGCTACCAGTGCCACTTTGAACCCAGCCATCCGTTATGCGGGCCGACTCGCCGGAGATCCGGTCAATTCGATCACACAAACAGAGACCTCGCTCATTCAAGGAGCCGGAACCCAAACCGGCAATTGCGGTAGCGCTGCCTGCAATCGCTGGGGCGATTACAGTGCGATGACGCTCGATCCAGACGGCTGTACCTTCTGGTACACCAATATGTACTACCCTGTCAGCGGACTCGACTATCACACGCGGATTGGTTCCTTCAGTTTTCCAGGTTGTGTAGCGGTTGGCACGGGCGGCGCCGTCGCGGGTACGGTCACAGCGCAGGGAAGTGGAACGCCGATTCAAGGCGCGACTGTCTCCCTGGGCAGCAGGACGACAACCACGGACGTGAATGGGGCATATAGCTTCACCGGCATCCCAGCCGGTACCTACCCTGCTCTCACGGCGAGCTCTCCAGGCCTGGTTTCGGTCACAGTTTCCACCATCGTGGTTAATGACAACGCAACCACCACTGAAAATTTCTCTTTGGCCGCAGCGCCCACAAACGGCTGTTTCACTGATGCCACCCAGGCTGCGTTCCTGGCAGGCGTGGCAAGCAATTGCGATCTTGCCAGTAACCCCGGCCACGTTATCCTGGCGAGTCCATCGACCATTGACCAGCAGAACACGAGTGTGGGCAACGGCGGTTTTTTCTTTAGCAGTACTACATGGCAGGGGCAGACCTTCACCCCGTCGGTCAGCGGGAAACTGTTAAGGGCTGATCTGCTTCTTAACTGCATCACAGCCCAACAGACGTTCTGCCTGGGCAGCGGGCCAAATCCTGACATCACAGTTTCCATAAGGGCGACAACTGGAAACCCGGCTGTGCCTATCGGGCCAGATTTGGCGACAGCCGCGATTCCTGGCTTCGACAGTCCCAACGGTGCAGTGTTCTTGACCGCGAATTTCAGTAATCCGGCAAGCTTGGCCGCTGGAACGACCTATGCGATCATCTTTAGATCTGTCTCGAATCTCTCTGGCGGAAACAACTATTCGGATGTCTGCAGTTGCGCTCCTGACACGAATCCTTATTCAGGCGGCCAATTGGTTAGCTCCGCCGATAGCGGCTCGACCTGGGTGGCTGACTCTACCGCCGGTGGCAGGGATATCGGTTTTAAACTATTCATGTCTTTCGATCCTGCGGTCGATCAGCAGAATACCAACGTTGGCAGTGGCGGATTCTTCTTCAACACCACCACGTGGGAAGGCCAGACGTTTACTCCTTCATTCACCGGGAAGTTGTCCCGGGCAGACTTGCTTCTCAACTGCGTTTCCTGTACCGCGAGCGGCCCTAATCCGGATATCACGGTTTCTATTCGCGCCACGACCGGAACGCCCGCTGTTCCCACCGGACCTGATCTGGCAACAGCCACGATTCCCGGGTTCACCAGCCCTGGTTTTGCGCAGTTTTTTAGCGCGAACTTCAGCAATCCGCCGCTCTTAAATGCCGGACAGACATACGCCGTGATTTTCCGCTCAGTGGCGAATTTTTCTTCCGGGAACTACAGCGACGTCTGTAGTTGCAATCCGGACACGAATCCTTACGTGGGCGGCCAGCTCGTGACCTCAACCGACGGCGGATCAACTTGGTTTGCAGATGGCACGGCAGGCGGGCGAGACATCGGCTTTAAGATTTTCATGGACGGCGCGTTTGCTTCTCCCGGCACTTTCACTTCGTCGCTCAAGGATGCCAATCCATCCCCCGGCAGCAAGTCAGCCTGGGGTACGATCTCCTGGACGGCCAACACACCGGCCAAAACCAACATTCAATTTCAAGTGGCCGCCAGCAACAACTCTGCTGGTCCATTCAATTTCGTGGGGCCGGATGGTACACCATCGACTTTCTTCATTAATGGTGGATCTCTCGCTCAGTTTAATGGCTTCCGCTTCTTGAAATATCAGGCTACCCTTACCACCAGCGACCCAACAGTTACTCCCTCTCTCGACTCGGTGAACATATGCTTCAACGACGTCCAGGCTCCTTCCATCCATAAGAGCTTCAGCCCAGCATCTATACCTCTGAACGGAATCACCACGCTGACATTCACTATCAGCAACCCTAATGCAGCCACGGACCTTACGGGGGTCGCTTTTTCTGATGTTTTGGCTAGGGGGCGGCTTGGAATGCTGGTCGTAGCTAATCCAGCTAACGTGAACAATAGCTGCGGGGGAACAGCGACGGCCCCAGTTGGGGGGCAATTGATACAGCTATCTGGCGGCAACGTCACCCACCAGGCATCCTGCACGCTGAGCGTGGATCTGACCGGAAACCAGGCCGGAGACGTTCCTAACACAACCAGCTCTATCACTTCAAATGAAGGTGGGGCAGGTGCGACTAGCAACACTGTAAACCTGACGATAGTTGGGCCGCCGGCTCTCTCCATGGCTTTTAACCCGGCGACCATTGCGCTGAACGCAAGCAGCGCGCTCACATTTACCATCACCAATCCTTCTGCAAACACGACTTCATTGACGGGAGTAGCGTTTACTGACACGCTGCCCTCTGGCTTGACGATGGCAGGCAGTACTGCCACAACCTGCGGCGGAACGCTCACAACGACCGCGCCAAGTAGTATTTCCCTTTCTGGAGCAACAGTCCTGACCGGCAGCTCTTGTTCATTTTCGGTGAACATTACCGGGCTAACAACCGGCAACAAAGTTAATACTACAAGCTCCATAACTTCGACCAACGGCGGTGCGGGCCAGTCGGCGACCGCATCTCTGGAGGTCAAAGCTGATACCACCACAGCCTTAACCGCTTCGCCAAATCCAAGTGTGTTCGGCCAATCCGTAATCTTTACTGCCACGGTAACCCCCGTGTCTCCCGGAACGGGAACGCCTGGAGGTACGGTGAACTTTCTTGACGGGGGGAGTTCCATCGGCACTGGGACACTCAACAATGGTGTGGCCACATTTGCCACCTCAAACCTGGCAGTGGCAAGTCATACCATCACGGCCAGCTATGGTGGCGACGCAAATTTCCTCGGAAGCACCGGCTCTCTCCCCGGTAACCCACAAGTAGTTAACAAGGCTAACACTGCTACGGCTTTGACTTCGTCGTTGAACCCATCGGTTTTCGGCCAGTCGGTGACCCTCACTGCAACGGTTTCAGTCGTGGCGCCTGGAACAGGTACGCCGACGGGAAGAGTTGACTTTGGGGAAAACGGCACCTTGATTGGCAGAGGAACACTGAGCAATGGAGTTGCCACGGTCTCCACATCTGCTCTGGCAGCAGGGAAACACTCAATCACCGCTGTTTACGTAGGCGATGGCAACTTCCAAGGTAGCTCGAACTTCCGCACCGGCTTTTCCCAAGTGGTCAACCAGGCGAACACGACGATGCTGGTGACTTCGTCAACAAATCCGACTGTGGCCGGTCAGACCATAAACTTCACGGCGACAGTATCTCCGGTTGCGCCCGGAGCAGGAACTCCCACTGGTACAGTGACCTTCCTTGATGGTGGTAGTTCCATCGGCACCGGGACACTCAACGGCGGTGTTGCCACATTTGCCAACGCAAATCTGGCCGTGGGAAGTCATACCATCACGGCCAGCTATGTCGGCGATGGAAATTTCATCGGCAGCATAAGTTCTCTCACCGGCAACCCACAGGTGGTCAATAACGCGAAGACGACGATGCTGGTGACCTCCTCAGCAAATCCGAGTGTGACCGGTCAAACCATAACTTTCACGGCGACAGTTTCGCCAGTGTCTCCGGGGGCAGGATCTCCAGGCGGTACAGTGACCTTCCTTGACGGTGGTAGTTCCGTCGGGATGGGGACACTAAGCAGCGGTGTAGCTACATTTGCCGCCTCAAATCTGGCCTTGGGAAGTCATACCATCACAGCCAGCTATGGTGGCGATACTAACTTCATCGGCGGCACCGGCTCGCTTACGGGGAATCCGCAGGTAATTTCCAAAGCCAATACCACAACTGCGGTGACTTCGTCGGCAAATCCTGGAGTGATAAGACAGTCGATCACCTTTACTGCAACGGTCTCAGCCGTGGCTCCAGGTGCAGGTACGCCTGGCGGTACGGTGACGTTCCTCGACGGCAGCAGCACCCTTGGAACGGGGACGCTCAGCGGCGGAGCCGCCACGTTGCAAACCTCTTCTCTCGCGGCTGGTTCACACTCGATCACTTCAAAGTACGGTAGCGACGCGAACTTCCTCGCCAGCACGTCAAACCCGCTATCACTGACGATCAATGCGCCAACGGCCAACCTGTCATCTGCCTCTTTGTCCTTCAGCCAGACCGGTGTGGGCTCCACCAATGCCGCTGCACCGGTGACGGTGACGAACGGAGGCAACAT
>DATDGH010000550.1:0-8144 GCA_036522215.1 Candidatus Angelobacter sp.
ATTCCGTCAGATGCCCGGTAACGCTGTTGCTGAAGGGAATGGCGCCGAAACTGGTAGCCGCCACGTTGCCCGTATTGGTGGTGCGGACGACATTCTCAAAATCCACGAACCCACCGGGAGTAAACTCGGCCCCGCCAATGCGGAAGGACAGCGGCGATTCCTTGCGCTGTGTTTCCTGCGGCGGAGCATCCGATGCCGGCTGCGCGGCGGCGTTGATGACGCTGCTGCTGGACGTGTGCAGGGACGCGTCCACCACTTTTGGAGCTACTTCCGTGGATTTGCCTGTCGCATTCTTGGCAGCCGACAACTGTTGTTCCAGCGTCTGGATCTGGTCCTGCTGCTGAGAAATCTGCTTTTCCTGTTGGGCAACTGCTTCACGCAGTTGCTTCAATTCGTCCGCGACCGATGGGGCGGAAGCTGAATCCGTATTTGAGCCGGTTTGGCCAAGCGCAAAAACGGAGGCCAGCATTAGGAAACACAACCCTTTTAGGAATTTCATTCGAGCCTCTCTCCTCTCGCTCTAACTTCTTCAAAAAATATGTTTTAAGTTCGCGTCCCATCGCCCTTACCGCCATCCCAACATCAACCATTGCCGGAACGACGCAACCAGACGACAACCAACCGCCGCCGGAACCGGAAAAGTCAACACTTGGTTGGTCTCCCCCGTCCACGCGACAAAAGGCACACTTCACGCCTTTAGGTGGTTACGCGGTTTTTAGCATCTACTCGGGCCAAAGTCAACGAAAGAATTGTTTCCAGGATGTTAAAACTAACCCCTCGAATGTGGATTTCGCTTGGCTGACCACCCCAGTTGCGGCTGCTGTTTCACATCAAGGTTCATCAAGTTTTAACATATTGAATCCCACCCGGTTCGTAGCTACGCTTGCACCAAGGTCCTAATGTGTAGGGTGCTAGCCCGGCGCTAGCGTGCCTTTTGAAGGCAGCCCGCGACCGGAAATCGGATGCAGAAAGTTCTTTTCAAGCAGGGAGGGTACAGAAATGGTTTCTACTTCACAGCGAATACTAGCAGGAATTCTGATTGTATTGTTTCTGCCTTTAGCGGCATTGGCTTCCGAAAAAAACGCCAGTGCTCCAGCAAATAATGGGGCAGCTTCTGAATCATCAGCAGCGGCTCCCGCCACTTCGGCTCCGGCCGTGGGACTAAACCCCGCACCCGATCCGTTGTTACAACTTTTGGTTTCCAAGGGCATCCTCAGTACCAGTGAAGTAAACAGCCTGGCGGGGGCGCCAGCCAACCAGATGCGCGACCAGCTTTTGCTGCTTCTCAAGGCAAAAGGCGTTCTGTCGGCGGACGACCTGAATGCTTTGAAGGCGCCTGCGGCTGTGGTTCCCACCGCGAGCGTGTCTGTGGCTTCTTCTTCGGTTCCACCTTTGGCCAACACTGCACCTGATCCTTCCGCTCCACAAGGAGGCGGTGCAACGTCTGTGGTCCCGGCTATCGCTCCAATCCGGGTGTTGCAGACTGACCCGCCGAAACGGGAGGGCTTTGTTCCAGACATTTCCATCGGAAAGAACGTTCACTTAAAGCCGTATGGCTTCGTCAAGTTGAGCGCTATTTACGATACCAGTTCACCCTATGGCAATGATTTTCCGCTTCCGGGATTCAACCCCATCACCAATGGTCCCGACAATCTGGCCGAATTCCACTTGAAAGCCCGGGGCACGCGACTGGGAACTAATTTCGAGTGGCTGGACATATCTCCCAACGTGGTCCTTACCGGCAAGCTTGAATTGGATCTGGAAGGCAATTTTGAACGCGCCAATAACCGCAATGTCAGCTCCATCCGTTCCAATATGCCCTCCCTCCGCTTGGCCTATGGAAGGGTGGATTGGCACGTTACCGACAACACCACCGTCCATCTTCTCGGCGGACAGGATTGGACTCCATTTGCTTCGTCGACTCTGCCCAATCTGTTCGAAACCACCGGCGCAGGCATCGGCTTCGGCACGCTCTATGAGCGCGCTCCCCAGATCCGCTTCGGCTTTAATCACAAGTTCGGTGGTGGCAGGAGTTTCGAACTTGAGCCGGAGGTGGCGATGGTGTTGCCTGCCTTCGGTAATCTGCCTGCCGATCTCACGGCAGCAGGAGCCGTAATCCCAGGGAACGAAGGAGTAGCTAATCAACTTGGCTTCGGCGAACGTCAGGGAGTGGACTCCGGGCGGCCGGAAGTTCAGGCCCGTCTTGTAGCCCAGTTCCAATTGGATAAGGCCCCTGGCGTAGCGCCGGCGCAGATCATCGTGAGCGGCGTGAATGGCGAACGCGATGTCGTGGTACTGGCAAATCAGATTCCGGCTGCTTTCGCAGCGGCCTTTCCCACTGGCTCCAGAATCAGCAACAGCCGCGATGCGTGGACCGGAGAAATCCAGCTTCCAACGCGCTGGTTTACCCTGATCGGCAAGTACTACAGCGGCTCTGATCTCCGCTTCTATTTCGGTGGTCAAATCTTCGCTGAGTTCAATGACACAACCGGGCTCATCAACACCGCTACCGCACAGAGCATCGACGGTGCTTCCACTGTGGTTTTCGGATGTCGCGGTGGAGTCGGACCGACCTGCACTGGCGGCGCGCTTGTGGTTGCCAACCAACGCGCGCCGCGCGCGCAGGGCGGATTTCTCAACCTCGGCCTGCCGCTCTCGCGCTGGGCCCATGCTGACCCATCCGGTCGTAACGCTGGTTGGGCCATGTATCTGCACTATGGCTACGACCAGGTTCTGGCCCGCGACGTCCGCCGTCTTGGCGGTGGCCGCGAAAAAGGTGACTTGGCCGCTGGCACTATCCAGTACAAAATGAACAACTACCTGACCTTTGTGGTGGAAGAGTCGTTGTATCGCACTCGCGCCATACCTCTCACAGCAACCGGCCTCTTCCCGGCCTTTGCTGGAAGGCCAATGCGAGAATGGAAGGACTTCCGCTCAGAGTTCGGACCACTCTTTACCTTCTGATTCACTTACCAGGGGAGTCAGGCCAATAGCCTGGCTCCTTCAGGATGTTGTACCGACTCAATGTGTTTCGGAGACTGCCGCAACCCGGCAGGGTGGTAATAACTCAGGATAGAAAATCCTGGCATGCCTGAAAGCGGCCCGAATTTCCTCGTGCAGTTTAAGCGACCACTTGTGAGGCTTGCGTTCTGGCTCAGGCGCCTTTACCTGCAGCATGTACCCTCTCCATGCGAAGCTGAAGAAGCGAGGATCGAATTCGCTATGGGCGCCTCCCGAGCGCTCGGCAAAATCCAGAAAGAGTGACTTCTCCGGTTCATGAGTATTGGAGACGAAGTCGCGGTCCACGTGGCTGATGGGCCGCCGCAGCATGGCCATCAACCGTGTACCGCTGGCTAAGAATTCTCTCTCAACGTCGCCCAGGGAGTGATTGCTCTTGTCGTCGTAGGGGCTCCCGACCAGCAAAATGGTGTCTCCGGGCTGATGAGGGCCAAAAACCTGAAGGGCGTGATGCAATGCATCGAAGAGCGCGACCCGTTTCCCGAGGGAATCCGCCTGTTCGATTATGGCGCCAATTTCAGCGCCTCTTTTGTCAGGATCAGAAATGAAGTCCTTGGTGAAAACAGCGCGTTCCGCGTAAACGCCAAAAGCCACCGGCTTTCCTTCAGGGGCCTGCCTTGCCATGCGGGTAATTGTATCTACCACGTCTTCGATTTTGGAGTCCTTGGCAGAACCGTCAGTCTCAAGCAGCACCAGCAGACGGCTGTCATACTTTTGGTCTATGTTGACGATGGTCAGTGGGTTCTTATCCATCCGGGCCTGGAAATCATCTGCTTTGAGGGTTTGAACATCGATGTGCAGACGGTCGTCAAACACGTTGACAACCACTGAGGTCGTGCAGTCCTGACCAAGGGCGAATGGAGCGAACAACAGGAGGGAGACAAAGAAAACTTGATGCATAAAGCACCTTTTCCGAACAATCAGGGCCCACGCTGACCTTAGAAGGACGGCTGCCAGGGTGAAGATGTCCAAGTTGCTGCTGGTCAGAGCGATTCTCTTGTCCCGGCGGCCCGGCCTCAATCAAGCAGACGGCATTTTATCAAGGTCTGGCGTTCTTGTTGCTATTTTCCGACGCCGGCGCGTGCCGGTTGGTTGACCGCGCCTGCCGGAGCCTCGCCGGCGAGCGCCTGCAAAATGCTTTTGGCAGCAGCTAATTCAATTTCCTGCCGCACATGCGCGACCGCAGACCCAAGATGGGGCGTAAAGAGGGTTTGATCGACGTCTGCAATCAACCCGGCCGCGATCGCCTGCGGTGGGTGGGTCCGCGCCTGGTCCTCCATCTCAAAAGTGTCTGCGGCGTATCCGGCCAAGTGGCCTTGCTTGAGCGCCCTGGCCACGGCTTCTTCATCCACCACCGACCCGCGGCCCACGTTGACGAGGTATGCGCCTGGCTTCATGCGGGCAATCGTCTCGGTGTTGATGAGATGTAGCGTTGCCGGGGTGAGTGGCGCAAGCACCACAACTATCTCACTCTGCGAGATGAGTTCTTCGAAGCTTGCGCGGGCAAGACCGAGATAACCTTCCTGCACCGGCCCCAGCTTCACCGGATCATAGTAGAGCAGGTTTGCATTAAAGCCGCTGAGCAGCCGCACAAAGGCCTGGCCCAGTTTGCCCATGCCCAGGATCCCAACGGTCTTGCCGGTCAGTCCGGCGCCATATAAGACCGGCCGCCAGCCTTGAAACTTTCCGCTCCGGACAAGGCGGTCGCCGGCTGGAATATTTCGAGTGATGCCCAGGACCAGCGCTAACGCCAGCTCGGCGGTTGGCACGGAAAGCAAGTCAGGCACGATGGTAAGCCACACCCCGTGTCGCGTGCACGCTTCCACGTCGATATTGTCGTAACCTTTCAGGGCAGCCGCGACGATCTTCAGGTGATCGCAATGGGCCAGAAATGCTTCATCGATCCTGTCCGGCATGAAGGCCATCACGGCATCGGCGTCACGCACATGGCCCAGAAGCGTTGAAGGCGGCCAACTCTCCACATCCTCATTGGCCACGACCTCACATTTGTGGCCCAGGAATTGTTTCACCGATTCATGCACGCGGTGGGTGATCACTACTTTCGGACGTGAGCTCATATTCGGCCTTCCGTAACCTTCCAGCGTTCGCGGATATGCGAATTGGCCAGGTCCACTACGATCACGATCAGGAATGTGACCAACAGGTAAGCCAGCATCTGATCATAAAAGAACAACTGCTGGGCATTGTAAAGCGCCTGGCCAATGCCACCAGCGCCGATCATTCCCACCACTGCGGCTGCGCGAATGTTCCATTCAAAGCGAAACAGAGTTTGAATTGCCATGGGAGGAAAAGCCAGCGGCAGGTGCGCGAAGCTGGCCACGGCGAGCCCCGGCGCCCCGGTGGCGGCCAGCGATATTACCGGCTCCGCGTGTACATTCTCGAGTGATTCTGCGTAGAGCTTTCCCAAAACTCCGGCACTATGGAGCGCCAGGGCAGCGACTCCCGCTTGCAGTCCCATCATGGCTGCACTCACGAAAATCAACCCCCACACCACTTCGGGAATCGCGCGCAGTATTTCCAACAGACGCCGTACCGGCTCCCGCAACCACCCTGGCGAAAGATTACGGGCGGCCGCGGCTCCGAGTGGCAAGGCCGCCACCATTGCAATGGCAGTGCCGGCAAAGGCAATCAGGAGCGTCTCGCCGACAAGCCCAGGCAAGCCGTGAATCTGCTCCGGGGAGAGCCTGGGCGGCCACATACGATGCAGAACATCCAAGGTGTGGGAAAGAGCAAACATCTGCGGCCTCAGGTCCCAGGCCGAGTATGCGCCCAGCGCCACGAAAGCCAGCAGCAGGCGTGGGTACTTGCGAACCAGCCACGTAATCTTGTCGAAAATTGCAATCAAAACTACCAGCAGCACAACCAGGGTGGTGACGCGTTGGTACTGGAGGTCGCTGATGGCGCCGACCAGCTCGGTGCCGATACCTCCTGCGCCCACAGCGCCCACAATCATGGCAGCGCGCATGGCGCATTCGAAGTCATAAGCTCCGTAGGTCAGCAGGTCCTTGAAGCGCAGCGGCAATTGTCCATAGAAAGCCACAGTAAATCGGGCCGCGCCAGTCGCAGCCAGCGATTCCACCGGACCGCGGTCGGCTGAAGCAAACAAATCTCCGCCAACCTTGCCCATGGCCGCGCCGTAGTAGACGGCAATCGCCAATACTCCAGCGCCCGGCCCAAGTCCCACAAGCACCACGCACAGAATTGCCAAAGTGAGATCAGGAATGCAGCGCAAAGCAACCACGGCCGAGTACAAAACACGCCAGCCAGGCAGTCGCGCGCCAATGATCAAGGCCAGCAACAATCCAATGCTCAGCGCGAACAACATCCCGCCAGCAGCAAGCTCCACTGTCTGCCAGACAGCGGGCAATTCAGCCCGCAGATAGGAGGGCGACAGATCCGGAGGAAAGAACTGCCGCATTTGCGAGAACAAGGTCTCAGGCGCGTACATCAGGTCTCCACCGCCATGCTTTGTGCCGGTCTTTGTTCCCTCTCCTCGACGATGCCATGTTGAATCCGGACCACCCGGTCGAAGTATTTGTAGGCGAATTCCGGCTGATGCAACGAACAGAGCAGGGCAAATCCGGCTTCGTCGGCCAGCGTGCACAGCAGCGAGAGGATTTGATCGCTCAATTCCGGGTCGAGCGAGGCAATCGGTTCATCTGCCAACAGTAGTGAAGGATGCTGCACCAGGGCGCGAGCAATGGCCACGCGCTGCTGCTCTCCGGTAGAGATGTCTGAGGTCCTTTCCCGGAGTTTTTGGGCAAGGCCTACGCGCTGCAGCGCTTGTTCGGCCTCCGCCAATTCCTGGGACGACGGCCAGAACAGAAATCGCAGAGCGCGCAGAGTTGACCAGCGCCCCAGAGCTCCAGCCATCACGTTTTGGTAAACCTTGAGGCGGTCAACAAGATCATGCCGCTGAGAAACCACGGCGATCCGGCTGCGAAGGTGGCGCAACCGCTTACCATGGAGTCCTTTCACCGCAATGCCGCCCAACGTGATGCTGCCGGAACTGAAAGGCACAAAGCCGTTGATGGCGCGCATCAGCGTGGTCTTACCTGCGCCGCTGGGACCCAGCACCGCTACTTTCTCGCCGCGCTCCAGGGAGAGCGAAATTCCATTGAGAACAGGCGGACCATTGCGCGAACGCACCACCACTACGCTTGCTATGTCTAACAATGGCACCTGGTGTTCTCCGGCAACAACAGCTCAAAACATTTTTAGTTCTTCAGCAGTCTTTCTTAGCAGCTCATACTTGTCATCGCTGGCACGGACAAACTTTTTTCCGCGCAGAATTGCCAGTACCTGATCGTCCTTGCCTTCCTGCAAACGGGCGAAGGCATTGATAAATTTTTCCTGGCTGTCTTTGCTTACGTCCTTGCGCGCAACCCACACGTAATCCAGAAATGGCTTGGAAGTGTAGAACACGCGCACCCTGGTCTTGTCCAGTTTTCCTTCGGAGATCATGGAGTTGTACACGGTTTCATCAAGCGCCCCGGCATCGGTGGCGCCAGACTCCACAGCTTTAGCGGTTGCGGGATGGCTTCCGGTGTAGCGATACTTCAGGTCCGCATCCACATTGATCCCTGCCTGCTTCAATTCGTAGTAGGGCATCAGGTGTCCGCTGGTGGAATTGATGTCACCAAAAGCAAAGGTCTTACCTTTCAGGTCAGCCAGGGAATGGATGTTCGAATTGGCGCCAGTGATAAACAGGGAATGGAACTCAAGATCGCTGGTACGCTGGACCAGTGGAACCACTCCATATTGGCGGCGCGCCTTCACGTAGGTGAGCCCGCCCAGATAAGCAAAATCGAGCGAGCCATTTCCCAATGCTTCCACCGTCGCGTTGTAGTTCGTGGGAACAATCAGGTTTACGTCCTGGCCCAGGCTCTTCGCCAGGTAATTCTTGAGCGGCTCTTTCTCCTGGATGGAGACCTGAGTGGCGCCTGCATCCGGAATCATGCCGACTGAGAGTGGCCTGTCACCCGCCTCCAGGTACACCGCTAATCCGAGCAGTGGAAGCAGGGACAATACAAGCAGCTTGTGCAGCTTCATGGGAGCGTCTTCCTTTCGACTTTAAGGGAATTGACTGTAAATCCAGGAACGTC
>DATDGH010000551.1:0-5861 GCA_036522215.1 Candidatus Angelobacter sp.
GGCGTATTGCCATTGCGTATCAGTGCTTCAATCTCGGCCTTCTGGCTAAGACTGATCTCCAAGGCGGCTGCCGGGGCGAACATGCCCCAGTGTAAGCCCTTCCCCTCTAATTGTAAAGTATTATATGTTACAGTACACTAGTGGCTGTTTTTCTCCACAAACAGCTCCGGGAACTGTTGTCTGAGGGCTTCGATCTTCGGCCGGTCGCATACCTGAATGTAGGGGTCGTTTGGATTCTTCAGAGCGTAGTCCTGGTGGTAATCCTCCGCGCGATAGAAGCCCTTCAGCGGGACAACCTGGGTGACGATTGGGCCGGAAAAAACTTTCGCTGCATCAAGCTGCGCAATATAGGCCTGGGCGATGCGCTGCTGGTCCGGGTTCCCATAAAAAATTGCTGATCGATAAGAAGTCCCTACGTCCGGCCCCTGGCGATTGAGCTGCGTAGGATCGTGGGCAACAGAAAAGAAGATGCGAAGGAGCTGTCCGTATGTAATGCGCGAAGGATCGTATACCACCTCGATGGATTCCGCATGTCCTGTGGTCTCGGTAGTGACCTGATCGTAGGTGGCAGTCGTCGCTGAACCGCCTGAATAGCCGACCGTGGTCTTGGTGACACCCTTCACTCGTTCAAAGACCGCTTGTGTCCCCCAGAAGCATCCTCCGGCAAAGACGGCGGTCTGCTGGCCGCTGCTCTTGGCCAGCGGAAGGTCAACTGAGGCGGCAGGAATCGGAGTGCTTGGCGCAGCCTTGGCAGTGCAGCCGAGCACGCTGACGCAAAGGGCAAGACTCACGAGCGAACGCAAGAAAGTGAACATGGGGTCTCCTCCGATATATGGATCATAAATGCGGCAATCCGGATTCAGAATTGCAGTGGTGAGGTTTAATGGGGCTGACCCCTGCGCTTTCCTGAACTTGTATAATTCTCCGGGCGGACCCGGGAGTTGAGAATCATGCAATCAAAATTCTTTGCACGCCTTTTGGGGATTCTGTTTATGGCAACTGGTGTGGCACAAGCCACTGAGGTTCAGGCGACCATCGTCTATGACGATATTGCCACTCAGATCAGTCCCGTAGACCAGCAGCCCAATCAGCTTTGGATTACAACCAGTGATCTCACGCGCTCCACGCGTTTTGAGGTAAAGCCGCAGGGCGTCTGCCGGCAGGAACTGTGTTTTCCCATTCCGAAAGCAAGTAAGCAGGAGTTTTTGCGGGAATCATCCGGCAAAAAACTGTTCAACCTGCTAGCCTTCGCCCAGTTGGTACAGCAGCCGGTAGCTCATGACGAAGCACTGAATACCTGGTACTTCGGTCTGCGATCCGACCAGCGGCAGACCCTGACCTCGCTGGAAGCGCCGGATTTCACCTTGCCGGATATGGACGGCAAGCTGCATTCGCTCTCTGACTTCCGCGGCAAAAAGGTGCTTCTGGTCACCTGGGCCTCCTGGTGAGGGTGCCGCTTTGACTTGCCAGGCTGGCAAGCACTGTACCAGCAGTTGAAGGACAAGAACTTCGAGATCATCTCCGTGGCCCAGGATACCGGCGGCGTCAAAGATGCCGGTCCCTGGATCACCGCCGCTAAACCAACGCTCACTGCGTTGATTGACGAGAAGCACCTCGTTTCCAAGCTCTACAACATGGTGAACGTCCCCACCGGTGTGTGGATCAATGAGCAGGGAAGAATCGTCCGTCCAAACGAAGTTGCGTTTGTGGATGATCGCTTCAAAAACTTTACTGGAATGGACTCCGCGCCCTACCTCAACGCGCTCAAGGATTGGGTGGAAAAGGGAGAAAAGAGCCAGTATGTGATGAGCGAAGACCAGCTCAAGCAGAAGCTAAGCTCGCAGGACCCCAACATCGCCCTGGCGGCGGCAGAGTTCGGGCTCGGTGAGCAGCTTTATAAGAGCGGCCACTCCACAGAGGCCATTCCCCATTTCAAGGAAGCGCAACGCCTGAATCCCAAGAGCTGGAATTACAAGCGACAGGCCTACGCGCTGGGCGATGCCAAACGCGACTACGGAACAACCTTTAAGGATGAAGTAGACAAGATCGGCGGTAGCAAGGTTTATTACACGCCGCCAGATCTGCCTGCAGAAACCACGAAGGACCCAAAGGAACACCACAAATAAGAAGGTTGAACGGGAATTATCGGGAAGTAATTTCCGGCGATGATTGGGTTTGTTTTTAAAATTACCAACTTACCAACTTACCCAAACCGGGGCCCCCGACACGCGCTTCGTGTGGCGGGGTGGGAGTTACCAAATTCTCGGTCCGACTTTACTGCTTTTGCCAAAAATAGAGCAGAACTCTCGCAGCTGTGGGCACAACGACTTAGCTTCCGCTTTCCCCCAACACCTGCTCCAGCCTGTTAAGAGAATCCCTGAGTCCGGGCAGGCCGGAGAATTTTTCTGTGCTGGCCCGCAAATCGGAAGCCAGATGCGTTGCCAGTTGGGACGCCGTGTGAATGCGCTCTGCTATGACTGAAGACCCAAGGTCACGCAAGTCACCGTCCATCCAGCGTTGAACCAACCAGCTGGTCTTGCTGACCTTCTCCACGGCGTCCCGAAACTCGGCAACTACCCGCCGGTCTACCATTCCGGCGCTCAACAGCTGTTCCAGCCTGTTGAGTTCCCCTGTAATACGTGCTACCTGGGCCGAGACCTGTTTGCCAAAGGCATCGTTCGCCTGTTTGATTGCTACTCCTGTCATCTGCTCTCCCTAGCTACCCTGACCGTGCATGTACTGTTGACTGTAGGGTACTAGACCCTTTGTGCGGAGGGAAGATTACAAAAGTAATCGGTTCAATTAGGAAATCCAAATTGAAAAACCCTTTGATTGAACAACTTGGGAATCGTGCGGTTTTTTAGTTACCCCGATCCTGCGAAGCGAGAGGTCCCTATCGCCCTGGACGTTGTTTGGAATCAGTGGGCGCCTAATGCATCGAGGGCGTTGGGTTTTCTTCCGATGACCCGATCACCCGATTGCTAACCCCACCAAAATGCGGAAAGCAGTTAATAGCTTTTATGAACTACGTCCTTGGCGTAGCGACCCGGCTGGCTGCCTTTATGTTATAAAAGTGCGTTTCCTTTGAAGGAGATATCCATGCACCGTTCTCTTCGTTTGCTTGCCGTAGTGTTTTGCCTCAGCCTGGCAATACTGGCCTTTGCCCAGAAGCGCTCCATCACAGAAAAAGACCTATTCCAGTTCAGCTGGATTGGTGACCCGCAGATCTCTCCCGATGGCTCGCGCGTGGCCTTCGTGAAAGTTACCGTGAGCGATAAAAAGGACGGGTATGACACCTCTCTCTGGAGCGTCTCGATCAGCGGAGATGCGCCTCCGCAGCGCCTGACCAGCGGCAACCACGATTCGTCGGCCCGCTGGTCGCCTGACGGCAAATGGCTTGCCTTCCTGCGCTCACCAGAACCGCCGGCCGGGATGCCCGGAGCGGGACCAGGTATAGGTGGCGCAGCCAGGCCTTCCGGGCCGCAGCTCTACATGCTGCCGATGACTGGAGGCGAATCGTGGACGGTGACCGACATGCCTCGCGGAGCCGGCACGGCTGTCTGGTCGCCCGACAGCAAGTTGATCGCTTTTGTGAGCACCACCTCGCCTGACGACCTGGCCAAGCAGCGTCGGGAAAGATCCAAACCCGCGGAGAAAGCCACTGATAAGGACGAGAAAAAGGATTCGACGCCGGAAAACAAGGAAGAGTCTAAGACTGCTGCTGCCGGTGCAGAGTCGGAGCACGAGAGCGATGTCCGCGTAATTACTCGCGCCGTCTACCGCTTCAACGGCGCAGGATATGCTGATCCAAAACATCCACAGCACGTGTGGGCGGTCACCGCTCCTCAGAGTTCTGAGCAGACGGTCCAGCCCAAACAGCTCACCAGCGGAAAATTCCAGGAAAACAATCCCATCTGGTCCCGGGATGGCAGCCAGATCTACTTCGAAACCGAACGCGTGCTCGAGCCTTATTACGAGCTGCCGCTAACTGACATCTATTCCGTGTCCCCTGCAGGCGGCGAGCCCAGCAAAGTGCTGACTGTGAACATGGGCGCAAGAGAATTCTCTCTGAGTCCGGATGGAAAACGCCTGGCCTTCTGCGCTTCGGTCAACCAGCCGGTGCAATCCTACACTGAGCCTGATTTGTGGGTGGTCGATCTGTCGCCGGGCGCTAAGCCGCGTAACCTCACTGCCAAATATGATTTCGACATGTGCAGCGGAGTAGGAGGCGATCAGGGCACTCCCCGGGCTGGCGGTTCGGACCAGGTAGTCTGGTCCGCCGATGGCAACAGCCTGATTGCAACCACTGCTCGCGAAGGTAAAGCCAACCTGGTGCGGGTGGAGATCAGTTCCGGCAAAATCACGGAGATCACTCATGGCAATCAGGCGGTGGAGAGATTTCGCGCCACCAGCGACGGCTCAAAATTTGTGCTGCTGATTTCCACGCCTGTAAACATCGGTGACCTGTTTTTCCTGCAACAAGCCGCAGCCCAATCCGGTTCGCAGCCCGTTCAGATCACCCACATCAATGACAAGCTGTTTTCCCAGCTCAACCTTACGCCACCCGAGGAAATCTGGTACAGCAGCTTTGACGGCAAGCGGGTTGAAGCCTGGATTCAGAAACCGCCTGACTTCGATCCGGCAAAAAAATATCCGCTCATCCTAGATATTCACGGTGGGCCTCACACCGCATACGGCTACGTCTTCGACCACGAATTTCAGTGGATGGCAGCTAAGGGATACGTTGTGCTCTATCCCAACCCCCGCGGCAGCACCTCTTATGGGCAGGAGTTCGGCAACATCATTCAATATCACTATCCCGGTGACGATTTTCGCGATCTGATGCTGGGCGTCGATGAGGTGATCAAGCGCGGATACATTGATCCTAAAAAGCTCGGCGTTACCGGCGGCAGCGGCGGTGGAGTGTTGACCAACTGGGTTGTCGGCCATACTGACCGTTTCGCCGCAGCAGTAGCGCAGCGTGACATCGCCAGTTGGGCCGCGTGGTGGTATAGCGCGGACTTCACTTTGTTTCAGCCGTCATGGTTCAAGGCGCCGCCGTTCCAGGATCCTCAGGATTATGTGGCCCGCTCGCCTATTACTTACATCCAGAATGTGAAGACGCCATTGATGCTGGTGCTGGGCGAAGCTGACTTTCGCACCCCGCCGGTAGCCGGCGGCGAAGAAATGTTTCGGGCGCTCAAATTCCTGAAGCGTCCCACAGTGATGATCAGATTTCCCGGAGAATCACACGAGCTTTCGCGCTCCGGCCAGCCCTGGCACAGGATTGAGCGACTGCAACATATTGTTGGCTGGTTCGATAAATATCTCATGGGCATCCACAAACCTGAATACGATGAGGTCACCGGAGGCGAGATCACCATAAAATCCGACTCGGATGACTAAGGACAAAGTTAGGAGCACTTTTGTTGGCGTAGTTTGAAGTCGATGATAAAAAAAGGACGGGGCTAAGGAAGTCTGGGGTGCAGCATTCTGTTTGAATCAATGGGCTCGATTTGACGGCTTGGGGCTACCAAAACATCCCATAATCTGGAGGATGCCGTCCCGAAGCGCCCGTAGAGCGCACGCGCGTTTTCTTCAGCGCGGGCGTAGGGCCGAGGGAGCTGCCCCGCCCAAAGCTTCCTCTCGCCAACCTGCTGTAAACTACCGCAGCTCGGGAATCTTTCAGGAACACGAAACAGAATGGCCAACAGATACTTCACCTATATCATGTCCAATAAATCGCGCCGCGTCTACGTGGGCTCGACCAGCGAATTGCAGGTCCGGGTTTTCAAGCACAAGAAAGGCGCAGCGACCCGGCCGACTGCCATAGGCCCGTCCTTTTAGGACCAAAAGGTCTC
>DATDGH010000552.1:0-8344 GCA_036522215.1 Candidatus Angelobacter sp.
GCTTAAGAGAAATGGAATACCGCAAGAACGCCTGTCACGATTGCGTGCCCCCGCCGGAATTGATATTGGCGCAGAAAGTCCGGAAGAGATTGGGTTAAGTATTCTGGCGGAAATTGTCGCAACGCGACGCGCGAAACCAAATAAAAAATTCACTGTGTCTTCTTAGTCCTCGAAGACTTCAACCGCTGTCATCCTGAAGGAGCACGAACGACCGCCGTGGCGGGATGTGAGGCGAGTTGAAGGATCCCGAGAAAGCCAATGTGACAAAAGGCGTCAGGGAGTTCTACTACAACGTTCTCGTGAGAATTCCCTGAAGCGGCATGGTACGTTCAGCAGCACCGGGGTCCTTCGACTCCGGTCGCCGCCGGCGACCTGCGCTCAGGATGACAAAAGGTAAAATGTTTTCACGGCGATTGATTTAGTCCGAGCTGCCGCTGTCACATTGCTTGATCACTTTGCCCGCTGTTGTTGATACTTCCGCTGTAGCCTCTAGTTCCCTTCCCAATTTGAGCGCCTTGCCACTGCCTCCGCGACGGATGGCGACGATCTGGCTCATGATGCTCAATGCAATCTCTTCAGGAGTAGCCGCGCCCAGAGCCAGGCCCGCCGGAGCCCAGACGCGTTCCACTTTCTCCGCTGGAACTCCAGCCACCAGCAGATAATCCAGCACCAGCCGGGCCCGGTGCGCGCTGGCGATCAACGCTACATACGCTGCCTGGTTCGCCAACGCTTTTTGCAGCCACACATGATCATTTTTGTGCAGCGTCGCAATCACCACGAAGGTCCGCGAGCTGATGGCTGTTTCAGAGAGATCGAAGTCTTCCTGGATCAGGCGATCGGCCGTGGGAAACGCCTGCTTCTCGGCCGCGGGATCGTTCACCGTGACAAAAAAACTCATCAGCGTTCCGAGTGATGCCAGCGCCTCGGCAATGCGTCCGTGGCCCACGATCAACAGCTCAGGCTTCGGCAACACCGGCTCGATGTACACGTCCATGACTCCTCCGCACGGCATTCCTACGCCCAGCAATTCATCCTGCATGTCCAGGGTGATGAGTTGCGGTCTTTCCTGTTCAATACACCTCAAGGCTTCAGCGCGAACGGCGCTCTCTGCGCATCCACCGCCTACCCAGCCCATAACCATCTTTCCCTGAGCGTCAATAATGGCTTTGGAGCCTTGCCTGGCAGAAGAAGACCCCTGGGCGCGGACTACGGTGGCAATGGCAAAAGGCTGGCGCTGCGCCGAGATCTCAGCCGCTTTGGAATACAGGTCAGAGAACATGGCAGACAAGGTTATGATATGGCTTTGCACATCTATTCTTCAACGCGAGGAAGCTTTGTATAGCGACCAGATCCGTGCCCATTACGCAAATCCACGGAACGTCGGCCGGGTGGCAAGTCCCTCCGCCCAGGCGATTGTGCGCAGCCCCATGGATAGTGACACCGTTCTGATCACGCTAAGGATCGAAAACAACGTGATTCGCGACATACGCTTCAAATGCATGGGATGCGCGGTCGCCATTGCCTGCTCCTCCCTGGCCACCGAGATGGTCCTGGGCAAGCACGTAGACGAGGCCTACCAGATCAGCAAGCAAGGTGTGGCGAATGCACTGGGCGGCATCCCTGAATACAAAATGCTGTGCAGCAACCTGGCCCCAGATGCAATTCGCAAGGCCATCGATGACTGGCGAGCCCAATCACCAAATCGACCGTAGATTTGGGGTTCCAGGCAATCAAAAAAGAATTCGCGTTCATTCGCGGCTAAATCCCTGGGTTTATTGTTTTCCTGTTCCCTGGGGTCTCGCCACCTTCTCCATTTCATTCGCAATCTTTTCTGTCAGGCCTCCCTGATACAAATCGAAATGGGTTCGGCCCTCCAAATAAGTAAACGTGGCGCGAATACCCAGCTCCTTCATGGTTGCATCCAGCAGGTGAGCCGGTCCATCCAGGTGAAAGGTGTCGGCCGTTCCCACAGTAAGGTGAATCTTGTCTTGCAGCAGCGGACGAAGGCGCGCAGCGTGCCGTCGCAGCACCTCGGCAATATCGTATTTCTCCCATGCCTTGGCCACCTCCGGATCGACTACGCCGGTGGCACGATCAAAGAGGTGCTCAGGCCGTCCATCTTTGCCGCGCGGGCTGAACACCCAGTCAAAGGATGAGATCTGCCCGCCATAATCTCCCAGCACAGTTTCCTGCCGGGCATACTCTTCGAGCGTCATCACGTCGTGACCTTCCATGCGCACCAGCATCCAAGGCGATTCATCTTGCTTGTGATAGAAGTTTGACGGCGGATTTGACCGCAGGTCAGGGCCGGTAAAATTGTGAAAGTCTGAAGGATCAGGAGAAGTCGGCCACGTTCCACCGAACACTGTGGGATAAGTAACCTGCAACCACAGTGCCGCCCATCCACCTGAGGAGTGGCCGGTGAGCAGCCGTCCGCTGGGCTTGCCATCCATGGGGTACTTCCCTTCCAGGTAAGGAATGAGCTCCGTGGTCAAAGCTTTTCCCCAGGGGCCATTATTGACGGAGTCAGCAAATTCGTGAGTACCGCCGGGACAGCTTTCATCGAGCAACACGTAGATCATGGATGGTATCTTGCCCTGGTCCATCAGCTTCACATACGATGGCGCGACGTACCCAGCCAAGTCATCCAGGATTCCGCTGAAGCCGTGCGTCCAGTAGACAGTCGGATATTTCTGGGGCTTGTTCTGTTTCGGTGGCAGTACTACGACCCCGCGCATGTGAATCGGCCGGCCCCAGAACGACGAAAGTGATGGGCTTACAAAATCCAGCAGCTCGCTGGATGGAGGCAGCTTGATCTCCTTCTCGGGTAGACGTTCGCTCAGTACCAGATCAATCGGCTGGCTCTTTCCCGGATTCAACTCCTTTAGCGCGACCACGACGCTGCGCAGATCGCCCGGCCGAACGCCCCGATAAGCATAGTTGTGGTTCACGTCCAGCAGGGCCTGGACCTGATAATTCCCAGCCGGAGCCTGTGAGAGCGGTTTTGGGAAAGCCAGTTCATCCGGATCCAGGTCCACGGTGTCTCCAGGTTGCACATCGTGGATTTCTCTTGCAGCAATCCAGACTTTATTCGTGGTATCAGCAAAACCCTGCGCAAGTTCCTTCTTCGGCCCTGGCTCAGAAGAAAGAAACACAATCATGCGTCCGGAAACCGGTGTGCTGCTCAACTCCGGCGCAACCTTGATGTGAAAACGGATTGACTGCGCAACAAGCTGCGCCGGAACGCAGACTGCCAGGAGTATCGCCAGGGTCAGAGACGCTTGCAGAGCACGGGAGAAATGTTTTTTCATCACGCGCTATTCTAGCGGTTACGCTATTCGCAGCGCACTGCGACCATGGGATCGGTGCGCATAGCGCGACGCGCGGGAATGTAGCAAGCGATCAGGGTTACAACGGTAAGCAGAAGCGCAACTCCGCTATACGTGAGTGGATCGGTTGCGCGAACCCCGTACAGCAAGGCACCCATCAATCGGGTAAGCAAGAGCGCAGCAAGGATGCCAATGCCTACACCCACAAAGCCGATGCTCGCGCCTCGGGAAAGAACCAGGAGCATTACATCGCGGCGTTGAGCGCCCAGTGCCATGCGAATGCCGATTTCGCGCGTGCGCTGCGCCGCAGCGTATGCGGTTACCCCATAAAGTCCCACGCCCGCCAGAAGCAGCGCGAGGCCGGCGAAGATCCCCAGCAGCAGGAGAGTGAATTGCTGCTTGGCCACCGAGATGGACCGAACTTCTTCCATGGGCTGAATGCGAGAAACAGGCACATCTTTGTTGACGCTCCAGATCGCATCGCGAACTTGAGCAGCAACCGCCAACGGATTCCCGCCGGTGCGCACCACCCAGTCGCGCAGCAAATTGGTTCCATCCGAAGCCTGGGAGACCGGAAAGAATATGGTCGGCCGCGGCTGGCTGGCCACATCGAAATCGCGAAAATCTTCCACCACGCCCGCCACGGTAATCCAGGGGATGTTCTGATCCGGGCGGCCCTCCTTGATGCGCTTGCCGACTGGGTCCTGGTTCGGCCAGTAGGTTTGCGCCATCGCTTCATTGATGACAATCACCGGCAACGATTGCAAGCTGTCGCGCCAGGAGAAGTCCCTGCCTTGGACGACGGGAACGCCCAGGGTCTCGAAATATCCTTGGCTGACAATTTCATACCGGGCCAGGGGCAGTTCGCCCGATGTAAGAGCTGGTTGGCCTTCCACGGAGAACCCCTTGCTCGCGCGGTAGAACGTCAGGGGCAGGAAAGAAACTGCGCCCGCAGATTTTACTGCTGGGACTCCTTTAATTTTTGCCAAGGCCTGCTGATAAAACGAGCTCCGTTGCCAAGGCTGCGAGTATTGCGTACTCCGCGGGATGGCGCGGAACGTCAACAATCCACCAGGATCGAACCCCAGAGGCGTTTGCTGCAGAAGCAGAAAACTGCGAAGCAACAGCGCAGCGCCCACGACCACAGTCACACCCAGCGCCAGTTCCGCCACCACCAGAACATCCCTCAAACCTGTACATGAACGAGAATGCGATTCTCGCGCATTTCCCTTCAGTGAATGTTGCACGTTGCTCCGCATCACCTGCCACGCCGGGATGATTCCAAAAATGACGCCCCCAAGAAGAGAAATTACAAGGCTAAAAAGCAATACCGGAGTACCGACGCCGAGTTCGCCCACGATTGGCAAACCCGATAGTCCCAGTGTTTGCAAGGCGCGGATCCCGGGCAATGCCCGTATGCCCCAGTACGCGAGAAGCACTCCAGCACAGCCGCCAAGCAGCGCAAGCAGGACACTCTCAGTCAGCAACTGGCGCACAATTCTCATCCGGCGCGCGCCCAACGCGATGCGCAACGCAAGTTCGCGGCCGCGGGCCGAGGTGCGCACGAGCAATAGATTGGCCACGTTCGCGCAGACGATCAGCAGGACCAGCCCTACGGCCCCAAAAAGAATCCAAAGTTCCGCCTTCACGCTTCCCACCAGCTCTTCTTGCAGAGGAACGACATTCACACCAGTACCCTGATTCGTGTTGGGGTGCTGCCGTGTCAGGCGCTGCGCAATGCCATCCATCTCTGCCTGCGCCTGGCCCAGTGTGATTTGCACTTTCAATCGCGCCAGACCGCCTTGCAAATAGTGGCTTCCGTGATTGGATAGCTCAGCCGGAGTGAGGGCAATGGGGACCCAGAGTTGATCTGCCGGTGCGCCATGGAAGTTGGCAGGATCGGGAAAACGAAAGCTGCGCTCCATAACACCGATCACCTGGTATTTCACGCCGTCGAGAAGGATCGACCTCTGCAGAATCTGCGGATCGGCGCCGAATTGCCTGGTCCACAGCCCATAACCCATAACCACTACGTGTGACCCACCAGGAACATCCTCCTCGGCGCTGAACGTCCGCCCAAGCGCCGTATGGACCCGCAAGAGGGAGAACAAGCTGGGAGAGACCGCCTCTCCTTCCACCCGCAACGGCTGCCCGCTTCCGGTAAGGTTGAAGCTCTTGTCTTGAATCGCAGCCATGTCTTCGAAAACGGAATTTTGCGCCCGCCAATCGGCGAAATTCCCCGGCGACGGATCGTTCTGGTCATTCTCGTAGGTCCGCAAATGCACGCGCTCCAAAACCATAACCAGCCGGTCTGATTGTGGGTAGGGCAAAGGTTCCAGAATTACGGCCTGGATGACGGAGAAGACCGTTGTGTTCGCGCCGATGCCGAGCGCAAGCGTAAGAACAGCAACTACAGTGAAGCCCGGGGACTTGCGCAGCATGCGGAGGGCGTAGCGAACGTCCAGCCATAACTGCTCCAGCCAGACCACACTCCAAACCTCCCGCGTCTCTTCCTTGACTCGAGCCACGTTGCCAAACTTCCTTAGCGCCGCATTGCGGGCTTCCTCCGGAGACATTCCCCGCTCGATATTGTCCTGTGTCTCCCTCTCGATGTGGTCGAGAATATCCTCATCCAGGTCGGCGAGCATGCGTTTGCGGCGCATCATGGTTCGCCCTTCTGTTCCGCTGGCCGAAGAATCCGCGCGATCGCTCCCGCCAACTTGTTCCACTTGCTGGTCTCGACTGCCAGTTGCCGCCGGCCCTTGGCCGTCAAGGCGTAGAACTTGGCCCGGCGATTATTTTCCGAGATGCCAGGTGCGACGGAAATCCATCCCCGCTTAATCAGCCGGTGCAGCGCCGGGTAGAGTGACCCCTGCTCCACCTGCAACACCTCATCGGACTTGAATTCGATCGCCTTGGTAATGGCATGGCCGTGCACCGGCCCCAGCAGCAGCGTGCGAAGAATCAGCAGATCCAGCGTGCCCTGCAGCAACTCGATGCGCTCTTTCTCTTCTCTAGTAGACATTCTAGGTGACAATAGATCACTTCTAGTAGAATGTCAAGGTGAGCGACCGTAAGATGGTTTCCGGGCACGAGTTCACCCGGAAACGGCGGTCGCCGACCTTCCAAAGATCCGGCATCCCCGGCATCATCCTCATTTCTTTGCTTTCTGTCCTGTCTGTGCTCGTCGTGCGATTGCAGCCGCATTTGCGGCTTTGAGAAGCGACTTCAACCCACCACTCTTTAAGTCCGATTTGCTCTTCAGCTTCACATGGCGATGCACTTTACCTGTGCCTTCAAGAAGTTTCTCCGGGTCCGGCAACTCCATGGCGTAGGCAATGCCAAGAGTTACTCCGGCCCTGGTCGGCATCATGCTGCACACCATGTCGGCATATTTAGGCCCGTAACCATACCCGACGATCCTCGCCTTCGCATCAACCTGCTCGGTGATGCCGGGAAACATCTTGAGGATAAAACCGCGGGTCGCCAGAACCAGGTTTCGCACTTCTGGAGCGAAGGCCGCCAGAAGGCCGGCCACGTCTTTGTTTGGAATTGCCGTGTTCTTTTCTGCCATGGGATTCAGCCCTACTTCGATGACAGACAAAATTGGTTTCCATCCTGGTCTTTGAATATTGCTGCCGTTCCCCAGGCTTCTGTTTTCGGTTCCATCACAAAGTCCACGCCCTTGCTTTTCAGCACTCGCGACGTGGCCTGGACATCGTCACTCCAAAACGTGACCGGCTGCGGCTTTCCGATCTGGTTCTCTTGCCCGTCCACGGCGAAGAGCACCAGTTTGGAATCGCTGTTGGGGATCCCAATCTCAATCCAGCGCTGTTTATCATCAAACGGCTGGTCCGTAAGCACGCGGAAGCCCAGCTTCTCGGTATAGAACTTCACAGCTTCTTTCTGGTTTTTAACGGGAACGTTCACAAACTTGATGCCACGTATCATAGATTCCTCCCAATTTCAGTCGCAGTATAGGGCAGAAATTTTCCGATGAAAATCAGGTAGTATCAGCTATAGTAGTAAACGCTATAGCGTCTATGATGCTTGACGACTACGTTGTGGACATCCTGATGCGTGACCTGGTCGGTCACGACCACAAGCCGGCCAGCTTTCTTATCTACCTGTGGCTCAGCTATGAAGCAGCCCGCAGCCGTCGCGAGCGCGTTCCCGTCAGCTACCAGACCATCGCTGACTCGGTGGGCATCTCCAAGAGCGCCGCCCAGGCGGGCGTACGGTGGCTGCTCAGGAGAAAGTTGGTGGAAGTGAAGAAAAGTTCGCCCACCGCCGTACCTGCCTACCGCGTTCTCCGCCCCTGGCGGGATTGACTCATCCCCGGCCCCACCTGTGAGCCGATGCGTTTCATCAGAATTTCTTCAAGACCGCAATTTCGATCAAATCGGCGGAAAGAATCATTGGCATACTAGGCAGTGCTGATAAGAAACCTCGTATGAACTCTATTGAGAAGGCGCTCTGGTTTATCGAGAGCCACTTTGCCGGAGAAATCACGCTCGACGACCTCGCCAAGGCTGGCGGTGTATCACGCTTTCATATGACGCGGGCGTTCGGTGAAGCCACAGGGCGTTCCATCATGCGCTACGTGCGTGGCCGCCGTTTGAGCGAAGCGGCCAAGGTTCTGTCGCAGGGCGCTCCGGACATCTTGTCCGTCGCCCTGGATGCCGGGTACGGCTCGCATGAAGCTTTTACGCGTGCCTTTCGCGATGAGTTTGGTGTGCCACCGGAAACCATTCGCACCCAAGGCCAGGGCAAGCAGATTGAACTCATCGAGCCCATCAAACTCGATGAAATGCTGCCCATCAAACTCGAACCGCCGCGCATTGAGAACGGAGCGCGGCTTCTCATCGCTGGATTGGGCGGGCGCTATACCTGTGAAACCAGCGCCGGAATACCCTCGCAGTGGCAGCGCTTTCTGCCCCATCTGGGCCAGATTTCCGGACAACTCGGCCGCACCGCTTTCGGCGTTCGCTGCAACACCGACGACGCCGGCAATT
>DATDGH010000553.1:0-4055 GCA_036522215.1 Candidatus Angelobacter sp.
GAATAGTCATGGTCTATGCATCGAAAATCTGGGTGATTTCGATACCGGCAAAGACAACATGAGCGCGGCTCAGGAAGATTGTATTCCTAAAGTGAACGCGCTGCTTTGCCGGAAATTCAATCTTAAGCCCAGCACCGACAGCATTGTTTTTCATCACTGGTTCGACCTGGTCACCGGCCAGCGAACCAATGGCGCCGGATCCACCAAAACCTGTCCGGGAACGGGTTTCTTTGGCGGGAACACAGTGAGCTCTGCCCAGGCGAATTTTATTCCACTCATCGTTCAGGAGCTGGCGAACCTGGCCGGATCGCAGGCTGCGTCTGGCTAATCCGCCCAGCAAGTCACTTTTCCAAATGCTCAATGTATCTCTGAGCTGATCGCAGAACCGCGTCTTTGGCTCCAGTTGCAATAATCGGCCGCCCGCCGCAACTGCCGTACATAGGGCCGCCGTAGATGCGGTCAAATTTCAAAGCGGAAATCGCATTCACAATTTTTTCTACCGAGCCGCGGCTGACTGGGATGAGATTCGGATAGCTATACATAAAACTGACCCAGCGACGATCTTCCACGGGAAGGATAGTATCGCCGGTAAACAGCGCTCCGCGGCCGCCGGCGCCCTCCGTGCAATGCAGCACACAGCTTCCAGGAAAGTGTCCGCCGCAGCGGATTACAGTGAGGGAAGAGTTCAGCGCGAATTTTTCACCCTGCCACCAGTGGATGAGCGGATCAGGACGCGGCATCCATGGCTGATTGTCTTCATGAACAAATACCGGAATACTGCCCAGATCGCGGGCCCACTCCACGACGCTGCCAAACATATGAGGATGCGAAATCACGATGGCCGAAAGTCCGCCCGCCGCCCGGACCTCATCCAGTGTTGCCTGATCGAGATAAGCTACACAGTCCCACAAAACATTACCGGCAGACGTCTGGATCAAAAACACCTCCGGGCCGATTGCGAACGCCGGAGCAGTGCTGATGCCCGTAACTCCGTCACCCAGAGCGGTGAAGACGTTGCGATATTTCCCCGCCATCTGGGCCAGGGAGGTCCATTGTGGGGGCTTGTGAGTCATGGACTCACGCTCGTTGCTGCAATTCAGGCATTGCGCCGGAACCGCTTCCGTTTCCGCATACTGCATCCCGCAATGCACGCAAATGTAGTTTCGGGAATTCATAGCAAGCCAGGACGTAGATTGCTGACGGCCCGCTGAACCGACTTCATTCGCCTTGCGCCGCCTGTAGCGCGCTCATGATCTCCGGCTCGCGCTCTGGATGACTGAGTGTTCCCAGAGAATAGGTAGTCACATTTTTCACCGTAGCAAAATCCGGACCACGATAGCAGACGCACATATGATGTGCGGCAGCGCGGATATAGACGCCTTTAGCTTTGGCATGCTCCATCATGTCCTCAGCCAGTTGCTTTACCAGCAGCTCCTGCAACTGAAAACGTTTGGCGCGACAGCTCACCAGCCGGGGCATCTTGCCGATGCCGATGATGTACGCTCCCGGCTCGTAAACAACGTCCACCCAGCCGAAGAAAGGGAGGAAGTGGTGTGCGCAAAAGGAAAGAAAGGGAACACGATCGGATGAAACCAGGCCGTGGTGACCGTCGAGCGGCGTCTCCATCGTCACCTTCAAGATTTCTTCGGGCCTGGCCGAGTAGCCGGCCAGCATGCCGCGAAACGCCCGCGAAATGCGGCCCGGATTGTCCGTCAGCGTAGACCCAAGTTCCTGCGCCGCCTGCGGCCAGCCGACGGTAACGGTCTGGATCCACTCCAGCAGTTTGCGGTCAGTATGTTCGTCAAACGTGGCTTCGGGATGGGAGATATCAAATCCCACTTCAAAGGGAAGCAGCTCTTCGTCGTATTTCATTGGTTTCCTTGGCGGATGCTGAGCGAGTTTAGCAGATTTGGGGGAGCGGACGCTTTCATGTATTCTCCTTACCCCAGGGTGACATGGTTATGAAACCCGCAGCCATCGGAGTCCGCGTGCATTCAGGCTGGGGCGCTTTGGTCGCTGTCGCCGGCACACCCGGAGCTGAAGAAATTATTGAACGCACACGTATCGAGATCACCGACCCGAAAATGCCGGGTGCGGTCCAGCCTTATCATTTTGTCCAGAGCATGGACATGCGGCGGGCGGAGCAGCATATCGCCAAGTGCGCGGCCGCATGCAGTCAACTGGCCCTCGAGGCAATTCGCGAACTCCTTGAGCAACTGCAAACACGCGGGTATCAGATTGCGCGCTCTTGCATCCTGCTGAGCTCAGGCCGGCCTTTGCCGGAACTTGCAGGAATTTTGGCGTCGCACGCGCTGATTCATACTGCCGAAGGCGAATTCTTTCGCAATTCTTTTCGAGATGCCTTCGAAACTTTAAGAATTCCGGTTACAGGTATTCGCGAACGTGACCTGCCGGACCAGGCGCAGAAGAGATTCGGCAAAGCAGCCGCGAAAGTGCAGGAGCGCCTGGCAGCGATGGGCCGCTCCCTTGGTCCACCCTGGACCACAGATCAGAAAACCGCCGCACTGGCCGCGCTGATTGTTCTTCACCAAGATGCAGCCGAGGGCGGCTGCTCCACACTTCTAATAGATTGACAGCTTCTCAGTCCGCAACATACGCTTGTGCATCAAGCAGCATTGCATGAAATCCCTTCTTCAACTTGCCCGGCGAATGCATCTCTGCTGCGCCCTGTTGCTGCTGGCGCTGCACGCGTCTGCATCCGGCCCGCAAGAAGCGCAACGCTATCTCAACGACATCAAAGCACTGACTACGCCTTCCATGGAAGGCCGTGGTGACGGAACCAAGGGACTCACCCGGGCTGCCCATCTGATTGAGCACCGCTTCAAGAGTCTGGGACTGGAGCCCGCCGGGACGCACTCTTACTTTCAGCCTTTTACGCTCATCACGGGAGCAAAGTTAAAGAGCAACAATCGCCTTCAGGCAGGCAGCACCGAGTTGAAGCTCAATCAGGACTATGTTCCGTTCAGCTTTTCCACCTCTGGCACAGCCAGCGCTGCGGCGGCTTTTGTTGGTTACGGAGCCACTGCCACTGAATTTGGATACGACGATTACGATGGCATCGAGGTGAAAGACAAGATTGTGGTTCTGTTGCGCTACGAGCCATCCGGTTTTGCAGCCCAAAGCGGCAACCATGGACTCACGCAGCATGCGCAATTGATCAATAAAGCCATCAATGCCAGAAACCACGGCGCCAGGGCGGTGGTCCTTATTAACGGAAAGCTTGGGGATGGCGAAGAAGATCTTTTGACCCGCTTTGGCAGTGTGAGCGGCCGGGTGGACAGTGGCATCATTCTGGTCCAGGTAAAAAACGCAGTCGCAGAGAAATGGTTCGAGGCAGCCGGAAAATCCATGGCGGAAGTTCAGGGACAAATCAATAGCTCGACCAAGCCTGCATCGTTTTCCTTTCCTGACAGTGTGCGTCTCACGGTGAACGTGAGCGTTGAGACCACTCAGGCCACAGTCAACAACGTTCTCGCCTACCTACCGGGACAGACCGATGAATACGTGATTGTAGGTGCGCACTATGATCATCTGGGCCGGGGTAATTTCGATTCGCTGGCGCCCTCGCAGATCGGACAACTCCATCCCGGCGCAGATGACAACGCCTCCGGCACCGCCGGCGTGCTCGAATTGGCGCGGAGGCTCGCGCCGCTCAAAGGCAAGCTGCACCGCGGAATACTGTTCGCCAGCTTCGCCGGCGAAGAGCTGGGGCTGCTGGGTTCCGCCGAGTGGGTGAAAGAACCTACGCGGCCATTGGAAAAAGCCGTCGCCATGCTGAATATGGACATGATCGGTCGCATTAAGGACGAGAAGGTATATATCGGCGGAGTCGGAACAGGCTCAACTTTCCAGCGCGTGCTAAAGGAAGCCCAGGCGAACACGCAAACCAACGCCCCATTCAAGATCGAGTATTCCCCCGGCGGTTACTCCTCCAGCGATCACATGTCGTTTGTCACGAAAAAAGTTCCCGCACTGTTCTTTTTTTCCGGCCTCCACTCCGATTACCACAAGCCTTCTGATACCTGGGAAAAGAT
>DATDGH010000554.1:0-13018 GCA_036522215.1 Candidatus Angelobacter sp.
GCCCATGAAATTGTTGGTGGTTGCAGTCTGGTTCTTGAGCAACTCCACCGACCCATCTGCTGTCACCATGGCCAGATCGAGGCGGCCGTCGCCGTCAAAATCTGCTTGTGCCACCGCGACGGGTTTGGGCAGCTCTGCGTGAGACTTCTCGAACGTTCCGCCTCCCACATTGCGGTATACAGAGCTTCCAATAATTAAATCTGCCAGCGAGCGGTTGGCAAGGTCCGCAATTGCAAATGGGCCATTTGCTTGAGGACCGTCTTTGCCCGTCAGCTTACCCTGTTCATTGATGAACAGTTTCACCCCTTTTCCGGTCATCAGGACCAGATCAGTGCAGCCATCATTATTAATGTCGAATGCCTGCAGGGATGAACCATTAGCAAAGCGACCGCGCAGTGGCTGTGCCTCAAACTGGCCCAACAACTTATCGTGGTAAACCACGATGGATCCATCGTCGTACAAAACCGCCAAATCTGTTTCGCTGTTATCAGGGAAAAGATCGAACATTGCCGCGTCGACTGCGCGACCGGCAACAAAAGGGAAGCGGCTCGTCTGTTCGCTGAATCCGGCAGCGCCGTCGTTCCTAAGGAGCACAGATTTGCTACCCAGCAGGATCAAGTCCAGATCGTAGTCGTGGTCGTAGTCAATCCACACCGCTTTGGTAAAAGCTCCTGAAGGAATTTTCGAAGGGTAAAGCTCAAATTTGCCACCTTTGTTCACATACAGCTTGACCTCTGACGTCGTTATCACAGCAAGGTCCGTGAGTCCGTCGTTATTGAAATCTCCGGGAGCCACTGAAACCACGTCTTTGATCCCGTCCAATCCACTGTTTTCCACCTTGGCCGAGCCATCTTTCAAGATGGAGATGCCGCTCTTCGACCAGACCAGCAAATCCGGTTTGCCGTCGCCGTCCACATCCATCACCACCATGCCGGCGGTGCTCGGATCTATGCCGGCCAGGACTTTCCTGGGGCTAAAAGTGAAAGGCTGAGTTAGGGGATTTTCCCGGTCAAGAGCTTCGTCAAGTTCTACCTTGTCATAGATCTCCGAGTAGACGCTCCATTCAGGATCCTCCGGCACCGCGGCTCCGGCTTTGCGCTTCTTGATTTCGTTGAACGAATCCAACTCGCGGGCGGCATCGTCCTTCCGCCCTATCTCCCGATATGCGTTGTAAAGCTGAAAATGGGGTGCCGCAAAGTTCGGATTCAAGCGTGCTGCCGTCTCGAACTGGGCCAGCGCCAAATCAGCCTTGCCCACCATTTTGTATTCGATTCCCAGGTTGTAGTGCGTCACCGGCTCATCTGCAACCAGCTTGAGCATGCCTTCAAACTGCTCGATCGCATGCAGATGATCAAACTCCTTCTTATAAGCCATGCCCAGGTTGAACCAGGTATGGGGAATCGAGGGATCTTCTTTCTGGACCTTTACCAGCTCGGCGACGGCATCTTTTGTTCTGCCTGCCCGCAGTAGCGCCAGCCCATAGTTGGTTCCGTCACGGGTCGAACCCCCCGTCAGTTCCAGCGCCGCACGAAACTCGTCTACGGCCTTTAACTGCGTCATCGGGTTTTCGTAGAACGCCTTGCCTAGATTGCGGTGATGCCACACCAGATCGTGCGGGTTTGCGGGTGGGTTAGAATCCGAGGCGAACAACGCCGTCGACAGGAAGACGACTGCCGCAAAGAGACGACAGGGAATCATCGCGGGACGACTCCGCGTCCCTCTTCTATATAGCTCACGCGATTCATGGGGACGGCAACCTGCTGAGTACGGCCGCTTGGCCATTTGATCTCCAGCCGGTCAATCTTATTGGCCCCGCCCAGTCCGAAATGTACCCGACGAGTACTTTCCCCGGCATAACCATTGCCTCCATCCACCTCGCGGATTTGCGTGATACCTCCCGCTTCCACGCGAACGCGCGCACCGATGGCGTCACGATTGGATTGCGTTCCAATGAGCTTCAACTCAATCCAGTTGCCGGTTTTTTCGCTGATGTTGTGGTACAGGAGCAACGGCTGATCGGCATTGGTCTGGACAATATCGAGCCTGCCATCATTGTCAAAATCTCCTATCGCAATGCCTCGACCATCCAGGGTGTTATCCACGCCGGCTTCGGCAGAGATTTCCTTAAAAGAGCCATTGCCGAGATTGTGATACAGCCGCTTCTTCTGATATCCACTCCACGTCCGGTTTCCAATGTCCGGCCAGTTGTTAACATCGGTGATATCGAGTCCGGGTGTCGTGATGACTGGAAGGATCAAGGGCACATAGCTGTCCGGCCCGGCCGATCTCAGCCCGTTCACTACGAACAGGTCCTGCCACCCGTCATTATCCAGGTCGGCAAATTTCGCTGCCCAGCCCCAGCCGGTTTCACATGTTCCGGTCTCCTTGGAGACATCTGTAAAAGTGCCGTCTCCATTGTTATGCCACAGCATGTTGCACTCTTTCATGTACTCATCTGTGATGTTAGTGACGTAGATATCGAGCCAGCCGTCGTTGTCGTAGTCGGCCACGTCCACGTTCATGCCTTTTTTGGTGTCCCAGCCGGTAGCTTTCTCAGTTACTTCGCGAAAGGTGCCATTGCCACTGTTGAGGAAGATGTGATCGGTACCGTAGTCGCAGGCAATATAGACATCCTGCAGGCCGTCGTTATTGAAATCGCCGTGGCCGACGTCCAGCACCCACCCTGTTACTTTCCCAAAACCTGCTTTGTCCGTTACCTCCTCAAAGCTGCCTTTGCCGGTATTGTGCCAAAGCGTGACTCCGCCGCCATTGGTGGCGTTGTCCAGATCGTTCGGAAGTACATGCGGATCTTTCAGGTCCAGGAGGTTGACCGGCTTGAAATAATTGCCAAACATCAAATCCAGATAGCCATCGTTGTCGTAATCAAAGGCAATCACGGCAATGGTATTGCCGAATTTGTTCAGCCCGGAAGTTGCTGTTACATCCTTGAATTTTCCGTTGCCTTCATTGTGGTACAGGATCGGCGTGCCAAAGCGGGCAATCAGAAGATCCAGCTTGCCATCGTTGTCATAGTCGAACCATAAAGCATCGGCCACGATGGACGAGGGATCATTGCCTCTCGCCACCCCGGCTTTTTCAGCGACATCCGTGAAGGTGAAATCACCATTGTTGTGAAACAGATGATTGGGCTTTCCCGCATCTGAATCGGTGACAAAGATGTCTTCAAATCCGTCGTTATCATAGTCACCCACAGCCACCGCAGCTCCACCAGAGGTGAACATGTGCAGCACCTCGGCGTTCTTGCCATGAAAGGTGCGGGTGTGGTGCGTGACTCTGATTCCGGCTTTCGCCCCAACTTCTTCAAAACGTGTGAGCGGCTGCGGACCGCCTGCCCAACCGTTGGAACCCGCGCAGAACACCAGCGCGCACAAATAGGCCCTCAGTTTGACCATAGGTCCCTCAAGTCAGTGTTGACGCGCTTTGCCGGATCAAACTGGTCTTCGATTGCCGCTTTGAGCTGATCTCCTTGCAGTGCCAGCCGGCTCTTTAACTGCTCATTGTCTGGAAACTGTTTCAGTCCGTCCTGCCATGCCGCCCGGGCTTTTTCTGGTTGGTCAGTTTTCCAGTAGCCATCACCCAACGCGATGTAGGTCTTCACGTAGTAGCTGTGTCGTGGCCCTTTATTCTGTACTTCGATGGCCTTTAGCAAATCAGCTACGCCCAGCTTTGCCCGGTCGAAGATCTTGGGCCAGAAAAGATAGCTGACACCCCGCGTGTAGTATGCGATCCAGCTTGGTTGTAATTCGATTGCTTGGGAAAATTCATTCAGAGCGTTATTCGCCAGGACCACCTGGGTGATCGAGCCGGCCACAGGAATCTTGTCCACGTAGGCAAAGCCGTAGTTCAAGTGAAGATTGGCAGATTTCGGATGTTCGCCAATCTCCTTCTGAAAAAATTGCAACGACCGATCAAATTGTTTGCCTCGGATGATCGCCTGCCTGTAGTCGCTGGCATAACGTGTATTGTCGGGATCGCCATTGACCGCCGATTCCAGGTGCTGCAGCGCAGATGAATAATCGTTTGCTGCCAGCGCCTTCACCCCTGCCTGGTACTCCTGATCAGAGGTGGCGGCTGCCAGCAAAGAGACGAACGGCGCTATAAGAATTGCAAACAGTAGTAGGCATGATTTTTTCATCGCTTTGGCTCCCAGTGTTGAACATCAGTTTTGGATTGGCCCTCAACCAGCTTGTACCAGTGGTCCACAGTCAGAGCAGGGAAGGTCTGTTTTAATCCAGACGGCCAGCGCACCTCGAAACCATCTATCTTCGTAGTCTTGCCCAGGCCGAAGTGGACGCGAGTTGTGGATTGGCCTCCGAATCCGTTGCCACCATTCACATAGCGCAGGTAAGTCTTTCCGTTCGCCGTGAGCCGGATTTGCGCCCCTATGGCGCTGCGGTTGGACTTCGTCCCTTCTAGCAGGAACCCCATCCAGTGAGCACCAGTGGGCAGAATGTTGCGATAGAGAAAAGGCTCGTCATCGGCGTTGGTGACGAACAGGTCGAGACGGCCATCATTGTCAAAATCCGCTACTGCAATCCCGCGGCCGTCTTTGGTGGAATCGAGTCCATGGCGGGCAGCCTCATCTTTAAATATGTGGCCATTTTCGTTGTGGAACAGCCGCTTCTTCTCGTAACCGCTGAGGGACTTGTTGCCAATCGGGGGCCAGTTCCGGGCGTCGGCAAAATCCACGTTGGGGCGGGTGATCATGGCAAAGATATCCGGTACGTAGCTTTCCTTGCCTGCCGATACCCAGCCATTCACGACGTACAGATCCAGCCAGCCGTCGTTGTCATAGTCGAAGAACTTTCCCGCCCAGCCCCAGCCGGTATCGTATGTGCCGGTTTCCCGCGAGATATCAGTGAAAGTCAGATCGCCATTGTTATGCCAGAGAAAATTTCCCTCCCGCATGTAATCATCAGTGATGTTGGTCACATAAATATCGAGCAGGCCATCATTATCGAAGTCTCCCCAGTCGACATTCATGCCCTTCTTGGTATCAAACCCGATGGCCGTTTCAGTCTTGTCTGTAAATGTGCCGTTGCCGTTATTCACATAGAACCTGTCAGTACCAAAGTCGTTGGCTACATACAAGTCCTCAAAACCATCGTTGTTGGCGTCGCCATGCCCCAGGTCCAGCGTCCAGCCAGTCGTATGAATTCCAATCTGGCCGGTGACCTCGGTAAAGGTGCCATCCTTGTTGTTGTGAAACACGGTCACACCGCCGCCATTATTGGCATCCTCAAAGCTTTCCGGAAAAAATCGCGGCGTACCCGGATGGAAAATATTGATGGGCTGGAAGTAGGAGCCGATAAAGAGATCTACGTAGCCATCGTTGTCGTAGTCGAACGCAATCGCTTTAATGGCGTTCATGTAGCGGTCGAGTCCGGCCGCTTTAGTCACATCGCGGAACTTGCCGTTGCCCAGATTTTGATACAGGATGCTGTGCCCGAACCGCACTACAAACAGGTCCGGCAATCCATCATTGTTGAAGTCGAACCAGAGCGCGCCGGAAGAGGCATTCTCTTCGTCATTGCCGTTGGCAACACCCGCCTGTTCGGCCACGTCAGTAAACGTGAAATCTCCATTGTTGTGGTACAGATGGTTTTTGCAGGTGGCGCAGGAGTCAGTGACAAAAATATCTTCGAAGCCATCGCCGTCATAATCGGCCACCGCTACCGCCGCTCCCAGTTTTGTATAGCCTTGCATAATCTCCGCGTATGGATTGCTGAACCGGCGGGTATGATGACGGCAGTGAATGCCGGCTTTGTGGGTCACGTCCTCAAACCATTTTTGGTCGTTCTGCTGAGCAGCAGGCCCGCTTGCTGGAAGAGCGCCCAGCGTGGACAACAGCAGGAAGGCAAGCAGAACCCGTTTATAGCTCTTCAGGCAATAACGTACTGACATAAGACCCGTGCCCGGCCACCACTTCCGCCGGTGTTCACCCTTGGCTGGTCGCCGTTGTGTTTGCAATGCAGTCATGCCGAAGTGGGGGTTGCGCCGCTCACTTCTGCAAGCTCTTCAAAAGCCCTCGCGTTATCGGCAGCAGAAGCATAGCGCTTCTCGATGATTCGATCGTCCCCTTCAGTAATTTCGACGATTCGATTCGCGGCCACATTCTCAAAGGTCTGCTGGATGCCGGAGGCAGGCCAGCGGACAATGAGTTTGGCTACTTGCGGACAATGGTTCAGCCCGAAATGCAGACGCAGAGAGCTCTGCGATCCATAGCTGTCACCCAGCACGATCTCGCGCGATTGCTGCGTCCCATTGGTGTAGATCGTGACCCGAGCGCCCACCGCATCCCGATTGGATTTTGTGCCCACCAATTCCACCTGCAGCCAGTTGCGGTCGAGTGCCATCACGTTTTTCAGCAGCGCATGGCGGTCATTGGACGCCGCCACTGCAATGTCCATGACTCCCCGGTTCCAGAAATCCGCTACTGCTACTCCGCGGCTGTTGACCAGCAGGTCAGTGCCTGCGGCGTTTCCTACCTCAGAAAAAGTGCCATCGCGATTGCTTCGCAGATGGCGGTTCCGCTCCCATCCGTGCCAGGAAGACGTGCCGAAGTAATCAGGATCAAAGAACAGCCCGGTCTTGTAGGTCTTTTGCTTGGTGACAACGTTGTACAGGAAGTCCAGTTCGATCTCAGTATCTTTGCTGTTGTACACCCAGCCATTGGCTGCATAGAGGTCCTGCCATCCATCATTGTCAAAGTCGGCAAACACCGCGCCCCAGAACCATCCTGGAGGGTTTGCATCCGCCTTCAGCGTTACGTCCTCAAACGTTCCGTTGCCCTTGTTGCGCAACAGCGTGTTTCCTGAGGCCATCTGTTGGAATACGCCCACAAATCCCATGCCCGACTGGCGCATGATTTCCATATACAGCGGCATATCTGTCTTCCATGTTCCCTGGGACAGGCACCGCAGCATATAGCGCTTCACCGTTGGCGCTTCAGCAAACCATGCATGCTCTGAGCGGATGTGGGTGACATAGAGATCAAACTTGCCGTCATTGTCATAGTCCACGAAGGAAGCGCTCATCCCCGCGCCATAAGCCAGCGTGTTGCTCTTCTTTGTTATGTCTTTGAAGGTGCCGTCGCCATTGTTGCGGTAAAGCGTTTTTCGCCCAAAATCATTGACCACATAGAGGTCAGGGTAGCCATCGTCGTTGAAGTCGCCCCACACCGCGCCCAGACACAGCCCTTTTTCTCCCACTCCGGCACGCTCTGTCACATTTGTGAAAGTGCCGTCACCGTTGTTGTGATAAAGCTGGTTAGGTTCGCCGTTGCGCGCGTAAAAAGTTGTGGGAATCTCCTTTCGAGGGTCCAGATATCTGCCCACGTACAGGTCAAGATATCCGTCATTGTCGTAGTCGCCCCAGGCTGCCACCGTAGTGCAGCAATCCGCGCCGATGCCTGACCTCTCCGTCACGTCCGTGAAAGTTCCGTCGCCGTTGTTGTGAAACAACTGGTTGGGTTTGAAGGTTCGGCTGACAAACAAGTCCTTGAACCCGTCATTGTCATAGTCGGCAAAGACCGCGACACTTACGCCATCCAGACCTGCCAGGCCCGCCTGGGCGGTTACATCTTCGAACGTCCCATCACCGCGATTACGAAAAAGTTTGGATTCCGCTCCATCTGGAACAAAGATGTCGTACAGCCCGTTGTTGTCGTAATCAACGGCAGTAATGCCTCCTGGTCCGTAACGGATCATCCCAAACTTCAGCGGCTCGCTGAGAAATGGTGGATAGTATTGGTTCTGGAAATCAATTCCCGCGTCCTGGGCCACGTTTAGGAAGTGCGGCTGCTCCGAAAATACGCGGTCACCCTTTATCAGTGACTGCGTTTTGAGTTGGACCGTCTCCCCCGCCCGCTCCCATGATGTGCGGAAATATGCCCGATCGATGCAGGACCTTTTTGCTCCGTAAGGAGTTCCAATATGCTCAAATCGAACCGTGGCTACAATCGTCCTCCCAGGCTCCCATTCCTCCAGCCGGTGGAGATACAGGGAAATCTCCTCAGTTTCTTCAAATGACTCGATGTACCTCCGCCATTCGGCCAGTGCGCCGGCCAAAGCGACTATTGAGTCGTCACCGCAAAATTTTTGCGTGCAGATGCCGTCCCGTTCCGATTCCAGCTTCAGATCGCTCAATCCCAGCCGGTTTCCACAAAATTCTGGATGATAAAACTCCGCCAGGCTGGAGAACTGCCTCGTCTTCAAGCTGGCGCTGAATTTAGCTAGCGTGTCGACCAGCAAGCGCCCAGTCTGGAAGAACAGCTCTCCTTTACGTTCGATCGAGTCCAGGAAAGGCGCCCGAGACAGGATTCCGGAGTCTTTGCTGGGACTCCATCGGCGCAGAGTTTCAGAGGGATTTCTGAAAAAGCTCAACCATACACCCCGAGGCAACGGCCGGTTTGGCTTGCTTTTATTGAGACATCAAAACGCAAACTTTTTGCGGCAATATGTAGAGAGGCGCAATTTTTCAGGCATTTTTTGTCATACATAACGCTATGCCTGCGAAATTTATCTTCAAAAAGAGGTCGCCTGCGCTGTTGTTCTTGGCTGCCCTGATTGTCTTGTTGGGAGCCGCTCCTGCCAGGAAAGGAAAAGGTGTGCCGTCCTCCGCTGCCCCACACATCCCCGCGGGAATTCACTTTGCTGACGTCACGCAGGCTGCCGGCATTCGCTTTACCCACAACAATGGCGCCTTTGGTAAAAAGTATCTGCCTGAAACCCTGGGCCCGGGTTGCGCTTTTATTGATTATGACAATGACGGCTATCCCGACATCCTGCTGGTGAACGGCCAGGACTGGCCCGGCCATCCAACCTCCGGCCGCAGCACCATCAAGCTCTTCCACAACAATCGCAACGGCACATTTACAGATGTGACTGCGCGTTCCGGATTGGGAATTGGCCTCTACGGTCTGGGTGTGGCCATTGGCGACTACGACAACGACGGTTACGATGACATTTTCATCACCGCTGTAGGCCAGAGCCATCTTTTCCACAACAACCACAACGGCACCTTCACCGATGTGACCAAAGAGGTCGGATTGTGGGGAATCAATGAGTTTTCCACCAGCGCCGCCTGGGTGGATTACGACCGCGACGGCTTCCTGGACCTGGTCGTCGGCAACTATGTTGACTGGTCGGCCCAGAAAGACATTAGCTGCACCCTGGACGGAACCCACAAGTCCTACTGCACCCCTGAGTCATATTCCGGTGTGTCAGCCAGGGTATGGCACAATTTGGGCGGACGCAAATTCGAGGATGCGACCCGCAAGGCCGGCCTGTACGACCCTGCTTCCAAAACGCTCGGTGTCACCGTTCTCGATGCCAACGGAGATGGCTGGCCCGACTTGCTGCTGGCCAACGATACCCAGCCCAACAAGCTCTACATCAACAATCGCAATGGGACGTTTTCCGAAAAGGGCGTGCAAGCTGGAATTGCCTTCAGCGAAGATGGTATCGCGCGAGCGGGAATGGGAGTGGATGCAGGAGACTACGATTCCTCCGGCCGGCCCAGCATTGTCATCTCCAATTTTTCCAACCAGATGATGTCGCTCTATCACAACGAAGGCAATGGTCTGTTTGTGGATGAGGCGCCGCGCTCAGAGATCGGCCCGGCCAGCCTGGTCACGCTTGGTTTTGCCTGTTTCTTCTTTGATTATGACCTCGACGGTCGGCCCGATATCTTTGTCGCCAATGGCCATATAGAAGACGACATTGAAAAGATTCAGCAGCGCATCAAGTTCCGCCAGCCTCCTCACCTGTTTCACAATCTGGGCCACGGTAAGTTTGAAGACGTAGCGGCGAAGATGGGGCCGCAGTTCGCCGCGCCGCGCGTGGCCCGCGGTGCTGCGTTCGCGGACATAGATAATGATGGCTACCTCGACCTGCTGGTAACCACCAACGCCGGCTCGGTTGCCCTCTTCCGCAATGCTGGCGGTTCCAATCACGGGCTGAGAATCAAGCTCATTGGCAGCAAGTCCAACCGCGACGGCATCGGGGCCATCGTCCGCTTGAAGAACGGTTCTGACTCGCAATACCAGATGCTGCACAGCGGTGGCTATCTCTCCCAAAGTGAGCTGGTCCTCACCTTTGGCCTGGGCGCAGCTACCAAAGCCGACAGCGTGCAAATCGACTGGCCCAGCGGACAAGTGGACCACCTCACCAACATTAATGCCGACCAGACAATCTCAGTCGAAGAAGGGAAGGGAGTAGTTTCATCCCGGCCGTTCAAGAAATAGATTGACCCTACCATGCACTGTCAAGGTGTTCTCACGAGAACAGCTTTGCTGCGATGACGGCGCAGTCAAGGCTGGTAGAAAGCACGAGGTACGGCAACGCAGAAAGCGGTCTCAGTCTACCTAGCCGCCTGCTGCACCGCATTTGCGGATGGAATCCCTGCCGTCTTCTTCGGAGGCTTGGAACTTTGCGCCACCTTCTGCTTTTTCTGGACCGTGGTGGACGTAACCATCGTCTCCAGCGGCACGGAAATATGTTCATGGATTGTTTGGCGCTCTCTGTTGTCCTCCGGATTCAGTAGACGATATGGGCCGGTGAGCGCCTGCGCTGCTTCATCGGCTTTAAATCGCAGATAGCGTTTGTGGAAATCATCTGCGCGCTTTTGATCTCCCACGCCGTTATAGCAGAGCATGAGATTGTAATTTGCCTGCAAGTCTTCCGGATCAATCGCCAGCACAGCCTGAAGTTGCTGGATGGCTTCCTGGTAATTCCGCTTGAGGAAGAGAATTCTCCCAAGATCATTGAGCGCTACACGGTCGCGCGGATACTGCGAAAGAACCATGCGGAGTTTCTGTGCGGCGCCGTCATAATCACCATCGTTCCGCAATACCTTGGCATAGAAGAAATTAGCGCGGGCGAGATTGGGATTAATCTCCAGAGCGCGCTTCAGCACTGTGCGGGCGTGCTCCATGTCCCCTTCCTGGACGGCGGCCCGGCCAATATTGACCCAGCCGTCAGGATTTTTAGCATCGATCTCCGTGACTTTCTGGAAAGCTGCTTGGGCTCCCTTCAAGTCGCCCTGTAAGAACAATCCAATTCCGTAGTCGTTCCACCGTTGCCATTCTTTGGCATTCAGTTCCACCTTCGGCTGCGACGCTGGAGAATTATGGTCTACAACCTGGAGAGTTACCTCATCTTCAGCCAAAGCAACGATGGGAAGATCAGGAATTTTCTTCTCTTTCGCGGAAACATCCTGCGTGCTGCCGGTCAAGAGCATCTGCCGGTCGTCATAGTCCGGGGTTACATCCGCCTTTTGGCTGGTATCCGGGACTCCAGCAAAGGAAAATTGAGTGTTGTACCAGGAAAATTTTCGATAGCAGAGGCGCGCGTGCAGCTTGATCTGATTGCCGGCATTTTTCGGAATGGCAACACGGAAGTGGACCGTATCCGCGGCGCCCGGGGGAATCAGGCGCACATAAACAACCGAGCGAGTTGACCAGGCATTCCGTTTGTTGATGGGATGCCCATGGGCATCTACCTGTAACGCACGGTAGAAGTGTGCTCCCTTTTCCACCGGGCCTTTGCCGTCGTCGTCTACCTTGCCACTCCAGAAAATCGTCTGGCCACGATCATCCGTTCCTTTTAGTTCCAGCCAGGTGTCATAAGCATCTACAGTTCCGCCGGGGAAGAAATGACCGATCGTGCGCGTGCGTACCACCACGTCTACCCGAACCGTGTCTCCGCGACGCACCACAGGGTGCACTCGGTTGAGGGGGGCGGTCACCGGCACAACTTCGCCGCCGGCCTGCGGAGCTGCTTTGGTTTCCGCCTCTTCTCCCACCGCGAATGTCGTGGAAAGCTCACTCTGCTGGAAAAAAGCAGTGCTCTTGATTGGGCGGGCGGGCGAGAGAGCAAAAATATCCACGCTGAGGATCTTGTTCTTTAGGAAATCCTCAGTGATCTTTAACTGCTCCGGGTCGTCATTGGCCACCGGCAACGCGGTATTCGCAGCAGGGAAGCGGTGCGAGTGCACAAAACCGTCGAGATTCCCTGCGTCTGCGGACTTTTGCAGCGGCATGTGACAATCGGCGCATTGCTGTGACTTAGCCGGGTAGTAGAACGATCGCGCTCCGAATCCTGATACTCCGCTTGCCTGCCAGTTGTCGTATTCATTGAATCCACGGAACCAGCGATAGTGGTTCACCGGAACATCCAGGTGGACTTTGTGGCAGCTCGAGCAGAACTCGGCCGTCTGCGTACGCATGAAGGGCTTCAGGAATGTGCGGCGATGCGGCTCCGGATTCAAGTAGGTCATGAAGTCATGCACCGCGCGGATCACCGGATTCTGGCTGGCCGCCAGTTCGTGCAGCTTGGGATATTCAAGATAGAAGTCTCCCTGGCCCATCGTGCTCTTCACCTGAACAATGGAGTGGCACATCATGCAGCCCAGCCCGGCTTGCGCCTCCGGACGGTGGACGATCTGCTTGATTGGTGTATCCATCAAGCCGCTGTAAAGCACCGCCGGATCGTGGCATCCACCACACCACTTGGAAGGTTGGGTCCCTATGACGTTCTGCATGTATTCAATGCTGTTTCTGTACCACTGATTGTTGAATGAGGAAAAATGATGGACCGAGCTGAACCATTGCTTGTAGATGTCGGCATGACAGCGCTTGCAGCTATCGGACTCCATGAAAAACTTGCTGGGAATATGACCGCCTCGCACCACCTGGGCGGAACTGGGAAAGAAGAGACCAGTGGGACCATCACCTTCCTGGCCCATGCTTTCAGGAGCAATGTCCGGATTCTTGATCACGTGGCTGGCAAGCCAGCGCCCTTCGCGCAGGGCGCGGGCCGAATAAGAAATACCGGTTGCCAGCACAGCCAACAGAACTGCAGCCATGCTCCGAACCAGAACCGGATGAAGCCTGATCTTAGGCAACAGGACTCTAGTGATTAATTCCGCAACCAGCAGCACAACACCAAGCGTGCATAGCGCGATGTGAACATACAGCCATTTCAGCATCGGACGC
>DATDGH010000555.1:0-8283 GCA_036522215.1 Candidatus Angelobacter sp.
GTCTGCGAGAAGGTCGCTTACCTGATCCTGCAAGCCCGCGAGCTTGGTTTCGGCATCGCAGAAAAACTTCAGGGGCTCCAGGTTCAACGGTGCGGTCGCCGAATCATTTGCTTTGGCCGCGTCGGTTCCCAGGCTCAAGATAAAATTTTGGGTGTTCCTTGCTGCCTCGTCGTTGAACTGACGGATTTGCTCGGTGATGGGTTCTAACCGTGGATTCCTGCCCATTCGAGCGCTTGCCTCGCGAACCTTTTGTACCGCGGGAAGCAGCAACCCGATCAGGATGGCTACGATCGCGATCACTACTTCGAGTTCGATCAGAGTGAAGCCGGCCTGGAACAGCGAATTGCGATTGGCCGGCTTTTTCAAACCAGATGCTAAGTTCTTCATATGCATTCCTTTCCATAGATTTCTTCGGGCCCAGGCCGTGATTGAGTAGAGCTGCTCTCTCACTGGGCCAGGCGCCAGACTTGTACGGGGACCATTGGGTCCTGGCATTCTTCGACCAAGAGCGCGGCATTGCTGAGAATGGGTGAGCGGACGGTCAGGCAATCGTCCGAGTGTCTCTCCATGATCAGACCGGCCGGAGTGACCTTGAAACGCTGGTCGGAGTGGTAGTCGCAGGTGCCGATCCCGAGTCTCTCCGGTTCGGGTCGATGCCCAACCTTCAGGCAGAAGCCGCGATCACCCACCACGACGCTCGATCCGTCCTCGCCGTCGGTAAACGTCCAACGTTGATTAGGCCGACCCGTGCAGGGGGCGAGATAGACGCTTGGGGTGGCGCTGACAGCCACGTCAGTCTCCACGCAGAAGGTTTCGTCGAGAAAGGTCTTCAGCATGAAGTTGACGCCATGGACCAGCGAGCCGTCATCTTCAAAAACGGGCGCAGACGGAGCGCCAGATACGGGCTTCGCAGCGCCAACTGTTATGGCCAGAGTGAGCGCGACTAATACCGCTGCGGTAAGAATCCGATTCCTCAAAGACATCTCTTATCCTCCGTGCTGTTTGCTTTGCGGGCTTTCCGTGATCAAACGGGAGCGAGTTTGCGCGAGGTGATTTCGGGGGTCAATGCACCAGCAAAAATCTGTCAGACATCTGGTGATAACCTGCTAAGTTCGTTTGTTTGGAAGATGTTGCGGACATCAGACACCAGTCTTTGGAAGGTAGGAAAGGAAACAGAGTGAGTGCTATACTCCGCTTACGGATTCTGCGCCTGCTGTTGGCGCATGAGTACACCCTCAACAAACGTGCCGATACTCTTGTAGTACACGGCGCTACGGTCCCTCAGCCATGCCAGAGCCGTCTCCATCGTCACGGATCATTCGCTTTGGACTCTTCCAGGCCGATTTAATCGCGGGCGAGCTGCGCAAAGAGGGATTTAAGGTAAAGCTTCAGGAACGTCCGTTTGCCGTCCTGGCAATCCTATTGGAACAGCCGGGCGAGGTGGTCACAAGGGAGCAATTCCGACAGCGCCTTTGGCCGGCGGACACCTTTGTGGACTTCGACCACAGTCTGAACACGTCCATTACTAAGTTGCGGACGGCGCTGGATGATCAGGCGGACCATTCGCGCTTCATAGCCACGGTGGGACGCCGCGGTTATCGGTTCATTGCGCCCGTGACTGGAGTTCCAGCGCAGGCGAGTGAACTCACGCAGATGAGTGCCCCGGGCGTTGCTGCGACCACCGCAAAGAGCCCACCAGCTCCCCTGTCCCCGTCATCCGTTCCGGTGCAGCAGCTTTCTGGCAAGCGAACGCTGCGCTGGCCGGTCGTCACCGGGCTGGCGATTTTGTTGCTGGGCGGTGGCCTGTTCGCATATCGCTTTCTGGCTTCCGGTGGTAAGGCCAATAATGTGAACACCAAGGGCGCGGTTAGCAGCGCATCGCCAACTGCGAATGTGACGTCGCGGCGCTCAGTGGCAATTCTTGCTTTTCGCAACCTCTCCAAGCAACCGGACCAGGCCTGGCTCTCCACCGCGCTGCGCGAGATGCTAAGCACCGAGTTGGCGGCGGGGGAACACCTGCGGATGGTTTCGACAGAGGAGATTTCGCGTGTGCAGACGGAGGTCCCGCTGCTCGATGCTGACAGCCTCTCGCCAGAAACTCTGGCCAAGCTGCGGCGGAGCCTGGGAAGCGACATCGTAGTGACCGGCTCCTATACGGTGATTGGCGAAACCAACGGCCGGCGCATTCGCATCGATCTTCGAATTCAGGATGCAGTCGTGGGAGAGACGATCGTGGAGGTGGCGACAACTGGAACAGAGAACGATTTGTTCGACCTGGTGTCGCGGGCCGGGGCGCACCTGCGCGAAGGACTGGGTGTGGAAGCCCGATCCAGCGCTGAGGCTGCCAGCGTTCGCGCCTCTGCGCCTTCGAATCCGGAAGCAGCCCGCTTTTATGCGGAAGGACTGGCGCGATTGCGTGGCTCCGACATTCTTTTGGCGCGCGACCTGCTGCGCGAAGCCGTGGCCGCAGAGCCAAACTATCCTTTATCTCATTCTGCGCTAGCCTTTGCCTGGTCCGAGCTGGGCTACGACACCAAAGCCAAAGAAGAGGCCGAGCGCGCAGTCAATCTCTCCAGCAAACTATCTCGTGAGGAACGGCTCATGGTAGAAGGCAGCTACGGGCAAGTAACGAAGGACTGGGCCAAGGCTGTGGAAAGCTACCGCGCATTGTTCGCTTTGTTTCCCGACGATCTGGACTACGGCCTGGGTCTGCTGCAAAACCAGATCTCCGCTGCAAATGCCGCTAATGCACAAATGACTTTGGACACTCTGCGCAAGTTCCCTGCCCCTGCTTCTGACGACCCGCGCCTCGATCTCGCCGAAGCCGGAATTGCCTGGTTGCACGGAGACGCCAGTCAGGTGCTCGCAGTCGCCTCCCGGGCTGCTGCCAAGAGTGAAGCACAAGGTGCCCGTTTGCTGCTTGCCCAGGCGTGGCGCCACCAGGGCGCGGCCTGGCGGCGCCTGGGAGACAATGCTCAGGCCTTGGCAAAATATGCCGAAGCCAAACGACTCTATGCCGCAGCCGGAGACCGCTCCGGGGCCGCAGGCATTTTGCGGGACATTGGTGACACTACCGCTGAGCGGGGCGACTACTCTTCCGCTTTGGATCTCTATCGTCAATCACTGGCAGTGGCGCGTGAGCTCGGTGACAAAGGAGCGGAAGCCGCCGATCTCAACAACATGGCTGTGGTATTTGAAAATCAGCGAGACTTCACCACCGCCCAGAAAATGTACGAGCGCGCTCTAGCCCTTTACCGCGAAGTTGACAACAAGTCCCAGGCGAACATTTCGCTGAGTAACGTTGCCGAAGTTCTTTTCTATCGCGGAGATCTTGCCGGGGCCGCGCGCAGATACCGTGAAGCCATCGACGCTGCCCGCCAGTTCGGCGACGTCAATCAGGAAGCTGGATTGGTTAGCGCCATGGGGCTCATGCTGGAAACTCAAGGCGACCTCGCTGGGGCAAAAAACAGCCTCGAGCACGCCATATCTCTCTGGGGGCAGATGGATCCCCACTCTGCCAGCGGAGCCATTCTTGAGTTGGGCCAGGTTCAACTGGCTCAGGATGATCTAGCCGCCGCCCACAAGAGCCAGGAACGGGCCCTGGCCATGAGAGAAAAGCTGGGAGAAAGGGGTGCAATTGCTGAAAGTCGTCTGGCCTTGGCCTCTGTTCTCCTTGAAGAAGGGAAAGCCGCCGAGGCTGAAGCCAACGCCAGCGCAGCCGCCACAGAATTTCAGGCGGAAAAAGTACCGGATCTGGAAGCCATTGCTTACGCCCTCGTTTCCCGATCCCAACTTGAGCAAAACCATGGGAAACTCGGGGACGCACGAGCGGCTGCAGAGCGGGCTGTATGGCTCTCGGCCAAGAGCCAGGAACCGCTGATCAGGCTTTTCGTGGCCATCGTGGCTGCCCGCGTCGCCTCCGATCCGGCGGCGGGTGCGAGCAAGCAAATTTCCGCCGCAGCTCTTCACAGACTGCAGTCAATCCTGGCTGAAGCCCACAAATTTGGCTTTTTCGAACTGGAACTTGAGGCTCAGTTGGCCATGGGAGAGATTGAAATGCGTTCCGGTCGCACGACAGCCGGTCGCGCCCGATTGGCCGCTCTGGCAAAGGCAGCCTCGGCGAAGGATTATGGATTGATCGCCCGAAAGGCAGCCGCCGCAAGAGTTTAGCCGCGAATCAGGTCATTGGGTAATTGAGCAATTTGGTAATTGGGTAATTGAAGGTCAAGAACAACAGCAGCGCAGAAGGCAGAGCTTCCGGAACTTATCGCAAGGGTGAAGGCCTTCCGGCAAGGCCGGTGGCTGGGAAGGGAAACGGGTTCTGGGTCGCGGATGTGACGAGCTCTGTCACTGTTCCTTGTACGGCTACTGATCCACCTTGCACATCTACAGTGATCTCTGTGGGCGCGATTTGTAGCTTGACTCGAAGGCGCTCCGTCTTTTGTGCCTGGACTTTGATGTTTTGGCGGCTGGGCTTGAAGCCCGTGGCCTTGATCTCGACCGAGTATTTTCCCCGGCTGAGTCCGAGGACGTGAGCAACTCCGGTCGCATCGGTGTGAACCGCGATCTTGTTGTGGTCCTTGCAGCGGCAGAGGTGAACTTCGGCGCCGGGAATCACGGCTCCGGTGGGATCCACTACAGTCAGGTCAATCCCGCTATTTCCGTGGTTCTCTTGTGTCTGCTGAGTATCCTTCGAACCGGCCTGCGAGAACGCTGAACCAACACTCATAGTTGCGGCTAGAACAGCGGCAGCAACTCGTGAGACGCGACGAATCAGCGCCTGCAATCCGCGCGGACAATTTGTCGTCAGTATGGTTCCATCGGCCCGGCGAAAAAAGCGAACGCACAGGCGGCCTTCATGAGCGCGAATGAGTTCTTCGGCTTCGGTCCGGGTCATCTCAGAGATGTTATAGACGTTCAGGCGGCACTCGGAGCAGTGGCGGACTCGAGCGTCCCCGATCATCCCATCCCAGGCAACGGGGCAGGGAGCTGCAACGTAGATGTTTTCAAGGACGATTAAGGCCGGGTTGGAGATCTGGCGCGGTAGGCTGCGTGTTTGCATGGAAGTCCCCTGGGTTAGAACGGCCAAGGGATGGAAGCTTGCGGGGAGAATTAGGGCATTGGGTAATTGAGCAATTTGGTAATTGGGTAATTGAAAGTCAAAGACAACGGCAACGGCAAGAGTAAGCACAACACTCAAAAAACCAATAAAAAGCCCCGCATTGCTGCGGGGCTTTGAGCTGAACTATGGGATTGATTTACCCGTGGAAGTCGCCGCCGCCGGGCATGCCCGCTGGAGCTTTTTCATCCTTGGGAATTTCGGAGACAAGGGCTTCGGTGGTCAGCATCAGGGCTGCGATTGAACCTGCATTCTGCAGCGCGGTGCGGGCCACTTTGGTTGGATCGATGACGCCGGCCTTGACCAGGTCTTCGAACTTTCCCGTCTGGGCGTTGTAGCCGAAGTTGGGATCAGAGGATTCCTTGATCTTACCAACTACGATTGCGCCTTCCTCGCCGGCATTGCCGACGATTTGACGCAGCGGCTCTTCCAGAGCGCGGCGAACGATATCCCCGCCGGTCTGTTCATCGCCCTTCTGCTTGAGTCCATCCAGGGCAGCCTGGCAACGCACCAGAGCCACACCACCGCCGGGAACAATACCTTCCTCGACAGCAGCGCGGGTGGCGTGCATTGCGTCCTCAACCCGGGCCTTCTTCTCTTTCATTTCGGTTTCTGTCGCAGCGCCGACCTTGATTACGGCAACGCCGCCAACCAGCTTGGCCAACCGCTCCTGGAGCTTCTCGCGGTCGTAGTCACTGGTGGTCTTTTCGACCTGGCTGCGGATTTCCTTTACCCGGCCTTCGATCTCGGCGCTCTTGCCTTTGCCTTCGACGATGGTGGTGTTGTCCTTATCCACCGTGATCTTCTTGGCGCGGCCGAGGTCCTGAAGCTGCACGTTCTCCAGCTTAATGCCGAGGTCTTCCGTGATGGCCTTGCCTCCGGTCAGGATGGCGATGTCCTGCAGCATGGCTTTGCGGCGATCGCCGAAGCCAGGAGCCTTGACGGCGCAGACCTGCAGGGTGCCACGGAGTTTGTTCACGACCAGGGTGGCGAGGGCTTCGCCATCAACTTCTTCCGCGATGATCAACAGCGGCTTGCCGCCCTTGGCAATCTGTTCCAGCAGGGGCAACAGGTCTTTCATGGTGCTGATCTTCTTTTCGTTGATGAGGATGTACGCGTCATCCAGGATGCACTCCATGCGCTCCGGATCGGTAACGAAGTAGGGGGAGAGATATCCGCGGTCAAACTGCATGCCCTCGACCACTTCCAGACTGGTTTCCATGGTGCGGGACTCTTCCACGGTGATCACGCCGTCCTTGCCGACTTTCTTCATGGCTTCGGCAATGATGCGGCCGATGGTTTCATCGTTGTTGGCGGAGATGGTGCCCACCTGCGCGATCATCTCGCCGCTGACCGGCTTGGACAGGGTGTCCAGATAACCCTTTACGCGCTCGCCATCTTTGTCCAGCGTGCCGCAAATGGCGGTAATGGCCTTCTCGATGCCGCGCTTCAGGGCCATAGGATTGGCGCCGGCTGCCACGGTCTTGGCGCCATCACGATAGATGGCCTGGGCCAGAACGGTGGCGGTGGTGGTGCCGTCGCCGGCCACATCACTGGTCTTGCTGGCGACTTCACGCACCATCTGTGCGCCCATGTTCTCCAGCGTGTCTGCCAATTCGATTTCTTTGGCCACGGTCACACCGTCTTTGGTGATGGTGGGTGAGCCAAACTTCTTCTCAATTACGACGTTGCGGCCCTTGGGGCCCAGCGTCACCTTAACTGCGTTGGCCAGGGTGTTCACGCCGCGCAGGATTGCCTGCCGCGACTCTTCACCATGAACAATCTGCTTTGCCATAACTTTACTCTCCTAAATTTTTTGTGCGTTGTACTGCAATTAAACTTGGTGGAATTCTCGTGAGCGTTGCATTCCAGCAATTAGTAATTAGTAATTAGCAATTAGTAGTTAGCAAAACTAAAAAACCCAAAACCGCTAAAGCATTCCGGCTAAGTACTCGCTACTAAGTACTGACTACTGCTCCCTTACCGCTTGCCGGCGCCGACTTTTTCGTGCTTCTCGGCTGACTTGCCCGCGCCGCTCAGAATGCCAAGGATTTCCTCTTCACGCAGGATCAACAGCTCTTCGCCGTCAATCTTGATTTCTGTGCCGGCGTACTTGCCAAAGAGGACGCGATCGCCATCCTTCACGGCCAACGGGATGGTCTGCCCTTTTTCGTACTTTCCGGTACCGACCGCAATGACGATGCCCTCCTGGGGCTTTTCTTTGGCAGTGTCCGGAATGATGATGCCGCCGCGGACCGACTCCGTCTCTTCCACCCGACGAAGTAGAACGCGATCATGCAGGGGGGTGAACTTCTGTGCCATGTGCTGCTCCTTTCAGAATTGTGTTATGAGGGATTTGTTACGATAGCTTTTGTATTCAAGAAGATGAGGTGAGCCGCTGCTAGCACTCACATCCATCGAGTGCCAATATAAGCGCCGTCGATTGCGTTTGTCAAGAGGGTGGGCTAAAAGTTGAGTGAGTGAGGCTAAAGCCAGCTACTTGCTTCTACCCTCTAGCTGCTAGAAAATACAAAGGTTAGTTTCGTTCCAGCCAATTCGGAAAAGCATCGGAAACGCGAGGTTCTCCGCTTCCACATCTGCTGGATAAGCGGGGAAGCATGGGGACGTGGATCATTCTCGATTGCTTCTCGGTACTTTGGTTCGCAGAGATCATCTCAGTAGTCGCAGGGCGCTTTCCACTTCATTGTTTTTTGCGAGAAGCTCGGTGGGAAGAATCACTTCGTCCTCCAGGTTTCGGACAGCTTCGAATCGGGAATTCGATGTTGCTGGTCAGGACACTGGGTTTCCCGAGCTGCATTTTAGACTGCAAGCACCTCGTACACGACGACCCTCCTGAACCATCTGCGCAGGAATAGGAAAAACAACAAAGGCCGCCAACTTTCCCAACACACCCTTGGCATTGAGTGTTGGGATTAATCTGGCATTTCATCTGCGCACGAGCCGGGCCAGTTGACAGCACGCAGAACACTACCGCCGTTACGAACAGAATGGCAATCCGCAAGAACTTAGACTGAGACATCTCCATTCTCCTTTCGACACCAATGAGTCTCGAAATGGATTCCCAGATTGAAGAAAGTATCATGCACCGTTTGCGAGGTCAACGCTCGTTTTGGGGATTGAATTGCTTTGAACAGTTTAAGGAG
>DATDGH010000556.1:0-3040 GCA_036522215.1 Candidatus Angelobacter sp.
GTACTCCACGTCCTTCCGATAGAGCGCGTGCGCCTTGACTCCGGTTTCCACGTGGTGCTTGATCGCCCAGTTTTCCGGGTCGGCAACGTTCCCGATGTTCAACAGCCGTTCAACCTTCTCCCAGCCCTCGTCGGTGATAGTGGTGGTCCTGCTTTTCTCATCCACCACAAAGTCGCCTGTATAAATCTTGGGCTCGCCCGGAGGGGTATCCAGCTCCTCGCCCTTCTTCAGGTTGGGGATGATGCGATTGACGCGATCATACTTGTCAGTAGATTCTTCGCTGGCGCCGCTGATGATGAGTGGGGTGCGGGCTTCGTCAATCAGGATGGAGTCCACTTCGTCCACGATTGCGTATTGATGGCCTCGCTGCACGCAATCCGCCAGATTGAATTTCATGTTGTCGCGCAGATAATCGAAACCGAATTCGTTGTTGGTGCCGTAGGTGACATCGGCGGCATAGGCTTCAGTGCGTTCGTCATCATCCAGCTCGTGCACAATCACGCCGACGCTCAAACCCAGAAAGCGATACAGCTTGCCCATCCACTCAGAGTCGCGCTTGGCCAGATAGTCGTTCACGGTGACTACATGCACGCCGTTGCCGGCAAGCGCATTCAGATACACAGGAAGGGTTGCGACCAGTGTCTTACCTTCACCGGTCTTCATTTCGGAAATCTTGCCCTGATGTAGAACGATGCCGCCAATGAGCTGGACATCGAAGTGGCGCATGTTCAGGACGCGCCGGCCAGCCTCGCGGGCCACGGCAAAGGCTTCAGGAAGGACCTCATCCAGAGCTTGCTTGCGGACCTCCACCCGTTCGGCATCATCCTCAATGCCTTCCAGGCGTTCGCGAATGCGCCCGCGAAACTCTTCCGTCTTGGCGCGAAGCTGCTCGTCAGAGAGCTGCTGCATCTGCGGTTCGAGCGGGTTGATCTGTCCCACCAGCGGGTGAATACGCTTGAGTTCGCGTTCGTTGGCGGTGCCAAATACTTTGGCAGCTAATTTTCCAATCAATGTAAGTCCTTCAGAATGAGCGTACCTGAAACTAAGCCTATCACATTGGATGCCCGTGAACTGTGAGAAGAAGCAGCCATCTTAAACTGCGGTCTAATCTGGCATCCAATTGATGGACTTTCTTCAGAGTAATTCTGGGAGAATCAGCAGGAATATCTACTACATGCACCCCATTCACAGTGCGGGTCGAACAGCTAATGCACATTCCACGACGCGCAAGAGCAGACACAGCTTTCCCAAGGCTCACCGACCGGCCAACCGCATATTGCTTTGCTGCTGTGAGCACATCATCATCTATGTTTAGGGTAGTCCTCATGGACCCACGATGCGCCATTAAAAGTCCACTGTCAATATTGCGTTAACAGCATCAACTTGTTACGCCAAGTTATAAACGAGAGGTTGACTGTCCGGATAATTGTGAAGAGCGTTACCCTATACCGACCCGTTGGCCAGGGAGAATTCGACCTGATCGTCGCCAGCGGCTACAAGGCCTTTCCGCCACGTCTTCCGGAGCAGCCGATTTTCTATCCGGTGCTGAACCGGGAATACGCGGAGCAGATCGCCCGTGATTGGAATACTCGTGATGAACGCTCGGGATTCGTCGGTTACGTTGTGGAATTCGATGTGGACACCGAGTATTTATGCCGGTTCCAGTCCAAAACAGTTGGCGCTGCACACCATCTTGAATATTGGATTCCCGCTGCAGAACTCGAGGAATTCAACCGCCACATAAGCGGTAAGATTCGCGTGATCGCTCGCTTCCCTGGCCCAAAATAAACGGCTCCCCGCAATGACGAGGAGCCAAAGCCTTTGCCAAATACTAACCCAAGGGCTCCGCCCTTGATATCCCTTGCATCTAGGTTTTGGTTTTGACTTTAAATTACCAAATTACCAATTTACCCAATTACCCAATTCTTGGCGAGAACGAAGTTGTCTCACTAGCCACGAGAACAAAATTCTCGTAATCGCAGGCATAATCGCCTAATTACTGAACACAAAATGTGCCCTGCGGTTTTGCTGCCAGCAGGACTCATTTTCTGCCGCGGTGCAGAACGGCTTTTCCTTGCCGAAGCTGATGATCTTGATCCGGTCAGGGCTCACACCGTGCTGCTCAAGCAACTGTTTGACGGCAGTAGCGCGGTTTTCGCCCAGGCCCATGTTGTAATCTTCAGAGCCGCGCTCATCGCAATGGCCCTCGATGCGCAGTTTGATGTTGGGATGCTTGGACAAAAAGTCAGCATCCGCACTGGCAATCTGTGTCTCGTCCTGGCGGATGTCAAAGTTATCGTAGTTGAAGAAGATGTCCTTGATGTTCTGCTCAAACAACTGCTCGTCGGTGAGCTTGGAGGTTGTGTCCGGAATATTCACAGTGATCCGGGCGCTGGCTTCAGAGTTGCCGCCGTCGCCCTGGGCACTTAGGTGATAGGTAGTGGAGCTGGCGGGTGTAATTCTCCGGCTGCCGGACGCAGAGACGGAGCCGATGCCGTCGATGGTCACGGTCGCGGCGTTCTGAGTGCTCCAAGACAGTTCCGCAGACTGGCCTTTGTCCACCGTGTCCGGAGTCACCTTCAATGTTGCCGTGGGCGAAGGTGAAGTTATCTTTGGCGGCTGCGTCGTATTGGTCTTTGCAACCGGAGTGTTGTGATGGCAGCCGGTCATAATTATGGCGAAAGCGAGTGCAAGCGAAATAGCGCTAAATCTACTAATCTTCATAAATGGATCTCTCCTCAATCAAGTTGAACGGTGTTTTTGGCTTGTTGGTGATGTAAGAGAGAGAACAATCAGCAGCGCAGAGAACTGCACCGGTCAAAATCGAAACTCCAACCTTGCCCAATGCATCTCCATAAAAAACGGCCAGATTCCGGGAAGCTTGGCGCGCTGGGCGCGGACCAGCTCGCGGCGGATGCCGCCGGCCTGCGGCACTTCGCCGCCGTTGCCGTCACCGCCGGTGTCGTCGAGGACCGCGCGGACCCGTTCCAGCCGCAGCTCGAACAGCTGCCGGTAGACGTTCGCCGTGTCCTCGTCGACC
>DATDGH010000557.1:0-2139 GCA_036522215.1 Candidatus Angelobacter sp.
ATGACAACTCAGACGGCGCAGAGGTTCCAGCGCTGCTCGCACAACATTCCTGCGAATTTGCCGATGTCGCTACTTCACAGGATGACGTTGCCCTGATTGCTTTCAGTTCCGGCACCACTGGTGAGCCCAAAGCGACCGTGCATTTCCATCGCGACCTGCTGGCTGTTTGTGACACCTTTTCCAGACACGTCCTCAAGCCGGTTGAGCAGGACATTTTCTGTGGCAGCCCTCCCCTGGCATTTACATTCGGCCTGGGCGGCTTGCTGCTTTTTCCCATGCGAGCGCGCGCCTCAACTCTGCTGCTGCCGAAAGTAAGTGCTGGAGGTCTGCTGCAGGCCGTTCAGCAGCACCGATGTAGTGTCTGCTTTACCGCGCCAACGCTCTATCACAGAATGCTCGAATTTGTGCCCCGCTTTGACCTGACATCGCTCAAGAAATGCGTTTCGGCCGGAGAACACCTGCCGCTCGCAGTCTTTGAGGCCTGGCAGCAAGCCACAGGAATTCAGATCATCGATGGCATTGGATCCACAGAGATACTGCATATTTTCATCTCCGCGGCCGGGGAAGAAATCAGGCCCGGCGCCACCGGCAAACCAGTTCCTGGATATGAGGCCATGGTGCTTGGTGAAGCCGAAGCCGAGGCCGGCCATCCCGTTCCCGCAGGCACGGTAGGACGTCTGGCGGTGCGAGGGCCCACCGGCTGCCGCTACCTGGGCGCACCTGAACTTCAGCGCATGTATGTCCAGGATGGATGGAACATCACCGGCGACGCCTATCGCGTGGATGACGATGGCTACTTCTGGTACGAGGGACGCACCGACGATATGATCGTCAGCGCCGGATACAAGATTGCAGCAGTGGAGATAGAGACTACGCTCATGGGCCATCCCAAGGTGGCGGAATGTGCGGTGATCGGCGCACCCAGTGCGGAACGCGGTGAGATAGTGAAGGCATTCGTGGTTCTAAACCATGGAGCGGACGCGAATGATCTGCTGCGGCGAGAGCTGCAGGATTACGTGAAGTCTCAAATCGCGCCCTACAAATATCCGCGGGCGATTGAATTCGTAGCTGACTTGCCCCGTACATCCACAGGCAAGCTTCAGCGCTCCAAATTGCGCGAGCAGGAACGAGGTGTTGCTACGCGAGAGCGTAGTTCGTTAGACCGGTAGCTGCGGATCGAACTTGTTGGTCCACTGACTGCTCGTTAAGCTGTTTGGAATCCGTGGATACTCAAATGCATCGAAGTGTTGGGTGTTTCTCCGATGACCGGGGTCCCCCAATACCCTTCAGTTACGAAAAGAGGGTGGTTGCTGCCATGAATGCCGGCCTCGTCGTTGCACTCCTTACCCTAGACGCTCTGCTGTCCCGAAGCGCCCGTAAAGCGCACGCGCGCTTTCATCAGCGCGGGCGTAGGGCCGAGGGAGCTGCCCCGCCCAAGCTTGCTTCCACCAAGCCGTTGGCAATACTGGAGCCACGAGGATCATATGGGTAAGCACCGCAATGTTCTTGCGCCTCGCCTATTAACCAACGAGATTCAATCTCTCGTTAGTGAACGGTATTGCGGGGTCCCCGACGCGCGCTTCGCGTGGCGGGGTGGCGATGACCCGATTGCCAACACGACCAAAATGCCGGAAGCAGTTAGCGGCTCTTATGAACTACGCCCTCGGCGTAGCGACCCGGCTAATTGCTAAATCTATTGCGATCAGACCGCTAACAGAAAGACCACACTCATTATGAAAATGCTTTAACCGGGAAACATCAACAAATGCAGAGCCAGGACGGCGACACAGCTGGCGGCGATTAGATTTGCCGGCAAACGCAGGCGCCGCGCGCCCACCACATAGACCAGCATCAGCACCAGGACGATGCCTAGCTGGATCCACCAGTAATTCCTGAAGCCCAGACTGGTTGAAACTGCCAGCCCCAGGTGCAGGGAAGAATGTGGATACAGGGCAATGAACTTAGGATGAATTGCAAAATCGAGAAGAAAGTGGGAAAACACGGCGATCCACACGGCCATCATGGCCACTCTTCCTTGGCGCCAGAAAATCATTGCGAACAGGCTTGCCCACACCAGCGTCATCGCCAGCGAGTGCGACCAGTCATCAAAGAAGACAGCCTTCTCTGTAGGCTCAATGC
>DATDGH010000558.1:0-2879 GCA_036522215.1 Candidatus Angelobacter sp.
GGCTGAGCAGAACTGCTCGGAAATCAATACCAGTGTGGCGCATTATCTCTCAGAAGTTGAACTGGAAGACGCTGGCAGGCTTCAGCGGGACGGATTAGAGAAACAGAAGGAATTAGCCGAAACGGGCACCATCAAAGGCTTGCCGCCATCCGATACAATGGACAAAGGGCAGGAAACATGAAGCCATTACCGCCGCCAGACGTTCCGGGGAATACACCGTGGGAGAGATTCAGTAACATTTTGAAAACTGTGGTGAAAGTCCCAAAGGAAACGATCCTCAGGGAAGAGGCCAAAGAGAAACGCAAGCGGGAACGGAAGCGAGATAAAAAACGCGGCTAGGGCTATTTTTTCCTGACACCCCTGTGCCGCTTTTTCCGCTTATTGGACTGAGGACACTTATGACCATTATTGAGATCATTCGGCACATGGAGTTAACCTATCCGCAGTTCCTGAGAGGCTGCAAACATCACCCACGGTTTGAGCAGATGCATTCGGATTACCTACGGCTTTACTGGCGTTTGAAGTCTGCCATTTAGACGGCCCTGTCACGGCAGGCCGATTTTAACAATTTAAGGTCTGGTTATCCAAGTATATAATTACCCTAACTACTGTGTCCTGGGAAAACATCCTCCGCGAAGTCTTCAAAGCCCTGGTGCGCAACCGGATTCGCACCCTCCTGACCATGGTAGGAATCATCATGGGTGTGGGCTCTTTTATCTGCGTGGTTGGAGTGGGCAACGCCGGTTCCAGCCGGGTCGAAGACCAGCTCAGCAAGGTGGGCGATAATCTGATCTGGGTGGAAGCCGGAAGCCGCGCCCGTAGCGGTGTTCGCATCGGCTCTCGCGGCACCAAGAGCCTGGTGTACGCAGATGCTCTTGCAGTTCTGGAGCAGGTGCCGAGCATCAAAGCCGAGTCGCCCAACGTGGACGGACACCTTCAGGTCGTCTACGGAAACATGAATTGGGGCACGCAGTACCGGGGCGTGAGCCCGGACTACTTTAGTATCCGCAAATGGGAAATCGGGCGCGGCTCCCCCTTCACTCAGGACGACATGGACCACAACGCCGCTGTCTGCGTCATTGGCCAAACCGTGGCCACCAACTTGTTTGGTGATGAGGATCCCATCAGCAAGACCATCAACGTAAACGCCGTCCCCTTTAAGGTGATCGGGGTCATGCAGGCGAAGGGATTTTCTGCCACCGGCCAGGACCAGGACGACTTTGTGGTCATGCCCATGACCACGGCGCAAAAAAGAATCACCGGGCAGGAATGGCTGGACGACATCTACTTCTCCGCCAATTCCAGGCTGGAAATTCCTGAAGCTACCCGGCAGATCATCGGCGTGATGCGGGAGCGCCATCACCTGCGCGCGGGTGAAGATGATGACTTCAACATCCGCACGCCCGAGGAACTCATTCGCACCCAACTGGCCGCGGCCAACATCTTTATGTGGTTCCTCGGTCTGGTGGCCTCGTTGTCGCTGCTGGTCGGAGGTATCGGCATCATGAACATCATGCTGATCTCAGTCACTGAGCGCACTCGCGAGATCGGTATCCGCCTGGCCGTTGGCGCCACCGAGCAGGATATTCAGTTGCAATTCCTGAGCGAAGCCATGGTCATGAGCCTGATCGGCGGCGCTTTCGGCGTTCTGGCCGGGGTTCTGGGAGCATTTGTGCTGCACAACACCCTGCAGTGGGACATCGAACTCTCCGCCCGCATCATGACCATCGCCGGCCTTTTTTCCGCAGGCGTAGGTATCTTCTTCGGCTACTACCCGGCCCACAAAGCCTCCCAGCTCGATCCCATCGAAGGCCTGCGCTACGAATAGGAAGCCAAGAGCCAAAAGCCAAAAGCCGCCTTTCCTGCAAATTCCCCCACCTCACTTGTCCTAGTTTTGAGTCATGTCCAATCGGCTGGGGCAGTGGTATCAAGACGGCGAGTGGTGGGTGCGTAAGGACAAGACAACCAAATCACTCGCGCGCCTCAGAATAGATGCTGTCAAAGCCCTGCAATGGGGCATATCTGCTTTGTTCTCAAAGCCCGAATGGAAGGATTCCAAGACCCTGCGTATCACTTCCGGGTTCGGCCCGGCCTTCTTCGATATGGTGGAAGGTATGGTCTCGGCGGAAGAGGGCGAGATCACCACCAAGCTGCGCTTCAGGTGGCCCTTCGTGAGTCTTCTAATCCAGGACAAGACGCTCTCAGACGTAGGCGCCATGGCGGTCGAGGTTGCGGGCACTCGTTCACCTGCCGATAGCAAAGAAATATTTATCGTTCACGGGCATAGTGAGACCGCCAAAACGCAGCTCAAGAGCCTGTTGTCTGCCCTGGGCCTTCAGCCGGTAATCCTGAGCGAGCAGACTCACCGCGGGCGCACCATCATGGAAGAGCTGGAGCATTGGTCGGCCACGTGTTCCTTCGCCTTCGTTCTCATGACGCCCGACGACATCGCCGGCGAGGAGCAGACAAAATCTCTGCGCCGCGCTCGCCAGAACGTGATCCTGGAGTTGGGGTGGTTCATGGGCCGGCTCGGCCGCGAGAATGTAATCCTCATCAGCCAGGGAGATATCGAATTGCCCTCCGATGTTCTTGGCGTTCTCTATCTTCAATACAAGTCAGACGTTCACGAAGTCGCCGCCGACATCTCTAAGCAATTGCGTGACGTCGGCATGCTCTAAATTAGCTCAAATGGAAAAGGGCTTCTCCCGTGATATCCCTCGATTTTGGTTTTGATCCTAAAATTACCCCAGTAGTGTCCGGTTAAAAAGTGAATAGATTCAGCTGTTTATCCGAGACGCTATCATCGGAATTGTAGTCGATGCGGGCAAAGGCTTGCTGAATGGGCATTTTCTCAAACAGGGTAAGAGACAAAATCTGTA
>DATDGH010000559.1:0-1626 GCA_036522215.1 Candidatus Angelobacter sp.
GCAAGCCCCGTCGAACCGCGCAGGATTTAGTATGAACCATCAAATCGCGGGACAATGACTTGATACTTCGCTTGCGCAAAAGCAACCGTTCTTAAGAATCACTCTTGTCCTAAACAGGAATGATCTGAACTGAGCAAAAAAACAAGCCCTCCTATAATTGTTCCAGCGCCGAACTGTCTTTTGACCGAGCTGTTCGGTTGCCGAATCCCCAACAGGAGGGCAAGACGATGGTACAGGCGATGAGTCTGTTTAATCAACTGCTACAGCACTTCCCGAACATCGAGTTTGCGGCGCTGGTGAAGAAGCACAGTGCGGAACGAGGAGCCAAAGGCTTCAGTTGCAGGACCCAGTTGGTTGCGATGCTGTTCTGCCAACTGGCTCACGCCGACTCTCTGCGCGAGATCTGCAACGGGCTTGCCTGTTGTCTGGGTAAACTGGTTCACCTCGGAATCGGGGTGGCGCCGAATAAATCCTCCCTGGCTTATGCCAATAAGCATCGGCCCGCGAGGCTGTATGAGGAGCTGTTTTATACGGTCCTCGGGCGGTTCCGCGAGGAAAAGGGATTGGGGCTGCGCAAGCAGAAGTTCCGTTTCAAAAACAAATTGCTGTCGCTGGATTCGACCACCATCAGTCTGTGCCTGGAGATGTTTCCGTGGGCGAAATTCCGCCGGGCCAAGGGCGGCGTCAAGGCGCACGTGCTACTGGACCACGACGATTACCTGCCACGCTACGTACTGATCACTGAAGCCCGGCGCAGCGATGTGAAGATGGCCGATGCCTTTCCGCTCAACCCCGGCTCCATCGTCGTCATGGATCGTGGCTATAACGACTACGCGCTGTTCCGCAATTGGACCGCCCAGGAAATCTATTTCGTCACGCGACTGAAGGACAATGCCGTTTACCAGGTCGAGCAAGAATGCGGCATTCCGGAGAACCGGAAAATCCGGTCAGACCAAATGATTCGATTCACTGGAGAGAAGGCGCAAAAGGATTGCCCGTGTCTGTTGCGGCGCGTGGCGGTGTGGGATGCCGTAAACGGGCGGGAGATCGTGCTGTTGACCAACCTGCTGGAGTTTGGCCCCACCACGATTGCCGCCATCTACAAGGACCGCTGGGAAATCGAACTCTTCTTCAAAGCGCTCAAGCAGAACCTCAAAGTGAAGAGTTTCGTGGGTACCAGCGAAAACGCCTTGCGCATCCAGATTTGGACAGCCTTGATCGCCATCCTGCTGCTCAAGTGGCTACACCATCTTTCGAAAGCCAAATGGTCGCTCTCGAACCTGGCTTCCATGCTGCGCTTGAACCTGTTTACTTATCGAGACTTGACGGCATGGCTGGATAACCCCTTCGGCACGCCGCCGATACTTCCCGAATCTCAGCAACTTACTCTCGGGCTGGCGGGATTTGGACAGGCTGCCGTCAGTTAAAAAGGAGACCTCAATCTGAAACAACCGTCCTCCCCCTCCCAAAGCTCTTGCTTTCAACAGACCTCCGCACAACCGGTCCCGTTTAGGACAGCAGTGGGCCTGAAGGAAGCTTTCAAAAAGCTCTTCGGATTTGGTTTTCATATGATTTTGATACCTACAATTCTACCGCCGCAAAACATCGCAGAGCGTCTGAGTCATC
>DATDGH010000560.1:0-3203 GCA_036522215.1 Candidatus Angelobacter sp.
GTATTAAGACCGGTCTTCATATAAATCCTTGTCCCCTTTTTCCGACCACACTCCCCCACAAAAAGGAGGATAAATGCTGAGATGGAGGAAGTAAGCTGCTGAGTTGTCACTCGCTTTCGCTTTCCTTCTCTCCGCTCGTTCAGTTAGATGCTGGATTGGAAAAGATGCGACGGTTCCGGATCAGGATGTGAACAAACCCGTATCCGTGTATGCACATCAGTAACATGAGAGTAGCTGTTCCGCGTGTTAAGATGCCTTCATACCGGCGGAAAAAGCAGGCAACCAATCATGTCCAGGAAATTCCACCTCATCCTCAGTATTCTCAGTGTGATTGTCGTGCTCGCCCTGGCGAGCTATTTCTTCAGCCGCCATGCCTCGGCCGTGTCACAAGACCCGCAGAAACCCGAGACAACAGCAACTCAGGGCTCAGCTAACCCGGCTCCTGCGCGTGAATTGCCGCCTGGAACCGTTGCCTTTACCCCGAAGGCAGCCACTCTTGCGGTCACAGTAGCGCGCAAGTACCTGACAGAATCCTCATTCATGACGGTGGCTGAGCTTGAAGCAGCCATACGAAATACAAATAATGGAAAATCCAGTTTTAAGAAGGGGGAAGAGGTTCTGGTTCCTGGCATCGAACCTCAGCCCGTGGTTGAGAAAAGCCGGCCTTTCCCCAAGGATGAGGAGATCAGGGCCATCTATCTTACCGGATCGACCGCGGGAAGTGCCCGAGGAGTCCAGCTAATCCGCCACTGGAAAGAGGCCGGCGGCAATGCGGTGGTGTTCGATATTAAGGATAGTGATGGCAGCGTGAACGTGCCGTTTGAGCATCCGCTGGCGCCGGCGCAAAAAAACCACCCTCTCAGCAATCTGCCCAAGTTCGTCCGTTACGTACACTCGCTGGACATGCACGCGATCGCCCGAATCGCCCTGTTTCGCGATAACAACATAGCCCAGCACCACAGCACACTGGCAGTGCAGTCCCGCAAGACCCACCAGCCGTGGCGCGAAAATGGAAAGCTGGTCTGGACAGATCCATCCCGCCGCGAAGTCCAGGACTACGATCTGGCGCTGGCCAAATACGCAGCCGGGTCCGGAGCTGACGAGATCCAGTTCGACTACGTCCGTTTTCCCGCCGAAGGTGATCAGAAAGATGCTTTGTTTGCCTTCCAGTCAGACCCGAAGCTTCATCGCGATGATGTGATTGCCGCATTTCTCGGGCGAGCTTACGACCAGCTCCATCCCATGGGCGTGTTGCTCTCGCTGGACGTCTTTGGGATCATGGCCTGGCAGCGATCCGTGGACTTGAATCACACCGGCCAGGATATCGTGAAGATGGCCAAACATTGCGACGTTATCTCACCCATGATCTATCCTTCGCACTTCTTTGGCATGGACGGATATAAAGTCCCCGGCGACGCCCCCGAGCATTTCATCAGCATATCCATGGACAGATTCAAGAAGATCACCAGCGACTCAGGCGTAGTGTTGCGGCCATGGCTTCAGGCCTTTCGCTGGCGGGCTCCCAGCTATTCGCCGCAGTACATCCTGAAGCAGGTGAGCACTTCCAAGGAACATGGAGGCATCGGTTTTCTGTTTTGGAATGCCGGCAACGATTACTCCAAACCGTTCGCTGCCATGCCTACCATGCTCACTCACCCGGAAACATATTTAAAAGCCGCTCCACCCACCGCCACGGCAGCCAAATCTCCGGAGGCGAAGCCGGAACAGGCGGTTAAATAATAAATTCGGGGGCACGAGTCCACTCGCACCCCTGGCTCCCTCTCTTCCCTCCAGACGTCCAGTAATAAAGGGACTTTCATACTCTGACCGGCAAAATTTTTCGGATATAATGTGCCGTCTGCCCTAAGAACTTAATCTAAGATTAAGAGGTTTGTGGGTTAGGGGCCCTGGGGAAAAGGCCCAGGCACTCTCGGAATTCTGGATCGAAGGAGGCTCTTGCATGGCCATTCAAGCCACGGAGAAGATTTGGCACAACGGTAAGCTGATTCCCTGGAACGACGCCCAAATCCACATTATGTCCCACGTGGTGAACTACGGATCTTCCGTATTTGAGGGCATTCGTTGCTATGCCTGTCCGGATGGTCCATCCATCTTCCGGCTGCGCGAACACATGCAGCGCCTGATCGATTCCGCCAAAATCTACCGCCTGGACCTGGATTACAGCCTGGAACAGCTCTCCGATGCAGCCTGCCATCTGGTGGCCGTCAATGGCATATGGCCATGCTACCTCCGGCCGATCGTCATGCGCGGGTACGGCGAAGCTGGTGTGAACCCCTTTAACTCACCCATCGAGGTCTACATGGCCAATTATCCCTGGGGCAAATATCTGGGGAAAGGCAATGTTACTGACGGAGTGGATGTTTGCGTCTCGTCCTGGGCTCGCATAGCGCCGAATACCATGCCGGCCATGGCGAAATCCGGGGCCAATTACATGAACTCGCAGCTAATCAAGATGGAAGCCGTGATCAACGGATACGTTGAGGGCATTGCGCTGGACGTGAATGGCTATGTGAGTGAGGCTTCCGGAGCGAACATTTTTATTCTCCGCAAAGGCAAGCTGCTTACGCCGCCACTGGGCAACTCTGTCCTGCCCGGCATCACCCGCGATGCAGTGCTCAAGCTGGCGGACGACATTGGCGTACCGGTCATGGAGCAGATGATTCCACGGGAAATGCTCTATCTGGCCGACGAGGTTTTCTTCTGCGGTACCGCGTCAGAGATCACTCCCATCCGTTCCATCGACAAGATTGCCATCAACAATGGCCAAACCGGTCCGGTCACTCTGGCCTTGCAGCATGAGTTCTTCGGAATCGTGAACGGCTCCATGCCTGATCGCCACGGCTGGTTCACCAAAGTGCCAGTGCCGGAAGCAGCCAAGCACCCGGTAGTAGCGTGAAGAATTGAGTAATCGGGTAATTGAAAAGCAAATGAATTTTGGACCGTAGCCGGTTCGGCTGCGGTTTTTATTAGGAAGGGCTAAAACTTCAAAAAGAGCAACCAAAGAAACAACAGAAACCGTGAAAGCAGGAAAACGAAGAATACGCCGTCAAGAACAACGGGGCTTCCACCCGGCGCCAACATTGCTGATCTGCTGAAAGCTCTAAGCAAGACCTCGAAGGGCGATTGGGAGAAAATAGAAGCTGCGATTGAAGAAGCTTGCGAGAAGATTGACCCGGACAACT
>DATDGH010000561.1:0-4731 GCA_036522215.1 Candidatus Angelobacter sp.
GGTTGATCAAAACAGAAGAATTCGTAGCTCCAGCACCCGCAGCGACGGAACGCATCCGCGTTCTGATTGCAGACGATCAGGCCGACGTGCGCGAAGCTCTGCGCCTGCTGCTCAAAGCTGAGGGCTATTACACCGAAACCGCCAGCAACCCTGAAGCTGTGATTGATGCCCTGCAAAGCAATGAGTTCGACATTGTGCTCATGGATTTGAACTACCAGAGAGACACAACCTCCGGGCAGGAGGGAATCGAACTGCTGAACCGCATTCAGGCCATTGACAGCAAGCTGGTTGTGGTAGTCATGACCGCCTGGGGCAGCGTGGAGTTGGCGGTGGAAGCGATGCGACGCGGCGCCCGGGATTTTGTCCAGAAGCCCTGGGAGAACCAGCGGTTGCTCAGCATTATTCGCACGCAGGTGGATCTGTACCGCACCATGCGCCGGGCGGAGCGGCTTGAAGCTGAAAACAACCTGCTGCGGGCGCAGAATCGTCCAGTCTTTATTGCCGAATCCAAAGCCATGCAACCGTTGTTGACGCTTATCAGCCGCATCGGCCCCAGTGACGCCAACGTGCTGATTACCGGCGAACATGGTACAGGCAAGGAAGTGGTCGCGCTTACGCTGCACGCGCTTTCATCGCGTGCTACCCGGCCCATGATTACCGTAAATACCGGCGGGCTTCCGGAAGGCACTTTTGAAAGCGAGCTGTTCGGACACGTGAAGGGCGCATTTACTGATGCGCGCGCGGACCGCGTGGGACGCTTTGAGCTGGCCGATCATGGCACGCTCTTTCTGGATGAAATCGCCAACGTTCCCTTGAAGCAGCAAGCCAAGCTATTGCGCGTTTTGGAAACCGGCGAGATGGAAAGAGTAGGATCATCGAAGACGCGCAAGGTAGACGTTCGCGTGCTTTCCGCAACCAACGCCGACCTGAAGCAGGAAAGCTCTGAAGGCAGGTTCCGCTCCGATCTCCTGTTCCGCCTGAACACCGTGGAACTGCATATACCGCCGCTGCGCGAGCGCCGCGAAGATATCCCCCTGCTGGCCGGACATTTTGTGAAGATTTATGCCGAGCGCTATCGCAAGCCGGTAACCGGATTTGAAACCGCTGCCATGCAGCGGATGTTGGAGCATCCGTGGCCGGGCAACGTGCGCGAACTGGACCACTCCATTGAGCGCGGCGTGCTGATGAGCACCGGAGAGCAGGTGCAGGCCAGCGATCTGGGACTGGAGAGCGACAAGACCAGTTCGGCAAAAATAGAGGACATGAGCCTGGAAGAAGTAGAATACCTTCTTATCAAGAAAGCTTTGGCACGCCACTCAGGTAACATAAGCCATGCCGCGGAGGCCCTCGGTTTAAGCCGGAGCGCTCTCTATCGTCGCATGGAAAAATATGGCCTCTGATCCGGAACACCAACTCGTTGCGCGCACCTTCATTCCGGCCAAAAAGAAAAGATTCAGGTACGACACCCTCATTTTTTTGCTGGCGCTGCTGATTGTCGTGCCCGCCACAGCTATTGCTGAAATCCTGCTCTGGACTGCCAATTATTCCAGTGAACTCAAGTGGACGGTCACTCTTTTTCTTGCCCTGGGATGGTTGATTGGCGGCTCCGTGCTTCAGGGCCAGGTGATCCGCCCGCTGCAGACCCTCTCCAACATGGTGGCTTCCATTCGTGAGGACGATTTTTCTTTTCGCGTGCGCGGCGCCAGCCGCGAGGATTCTCTGGCTGACCTGACGCACGAGCTGAATACGCTGGCTGATCGCATGCAGCAGCAAAAGACCAGCGCTATGGAAGCTACAGCATTGCTGAAGAAAGTATTGATGGAGATTGACGTCGCCGTCTTTACCTTCGACCAGCAGCAGCAGCTTCGCATTGTGAATCGCGCCGGCGAGCAGCTCATGAGCAGGATAGCGCCGCGGATGCTCGGGCTCACGGCGGAAGAGCTGGGACTGGGATTGTTCCTGCGCTCTCGCAGCCCGCAGATCGTGGAGATGACATTTCCCGGCAAGCATGGCCGTTGGGCGGTGAATCACACTGCTTTTCGCGAAAATGGCGTCCCCCACGAGCTGCTGATTATCTCTGACATGAGCCGTGTCTTGCGCGCAGAAGAGCGCCAGGCCTGGCAGAGGCTGATCCGCGTGCTCGGCCACGAACTGAACAACTCACTGGCGCCGATCAAATCCATTGCCGGCACGCTGAACTCGCTCACCAGCCGCGCCGGCCTGCCGGAAGATATCCATAAGGACGTGCAGCAGGGGTTGCAGGTGATTGAAAACCGGGTGGAATCCCTGGGCCGCTTTATGCAGGCGTACACGCAGTTGGCGCGAATGCCTGCCCCTACCAAGAACCGTGTGAATGTGGAAACGCTGGTCCGGCGGGCCGCAGCGCTGGAAAGACGTCTCACGGTCACTGTGCAGGACGGCCCTAAAATGGAGATTGAAGTTGATGGGGACCAAGTTGAGCAGTTGCTTATCAACCTGATCCGCAACGCCGTGGACGCGACTCTGGATGTTTCCCGCGAGAATCCCGGCAATGTCGCCATAAGCTGGCGCATGGGCCCTTACACGCTGGAGATCTCTGTCCTGGATGAAGGCCCTGGCCTGTTGAACAGCGATAACCTGTTCGTTCCGTTTTTCACCACCAAGCACGGCGGCAGCGGCATTGGTTTGATCCTGAGCCGGCAAATTGCTGAAGCCCATGGAGGCACTCTCCAACTCGCCAACCGTAAAGACCGCACCGGCGCGGAAGCTACGCTCTCCATCCCGCTCATCATTGACTTTAGCGAACTGCCGGCAATGGGATGAAGTGGTTGTGCCAACGGTTTCGAGAGTACTGCTATGGTTGCAGTGCATGCACCATGGTTCTCACAAGCAATTGAGTAATTGGGTAATTTGGTAATTGTGCAATTGACCTAAAAGAACATTTTGGCGGCGCCATTGGGCTCGTTCGCCGGATTTAGCTCGGTAAAAATACTCTCACTTACCCTGAACGCGCTATGATGTAATCTGCGAACCTATGGACAAAGATCTGCACACTCTGAAAGATGACATGGTCGCCTTCATCGAAGGCCACGGCCTGAAACGTTTTCATGGCTATATCAAGGACGATATTCCCAGCGTCCCGTGGGCGCCCGATGAGGAGCACCCCGATGCCTGGAAAGACTTTGTCGAACTGGCCAAGGCCTCCGGAGTGACCTTCATCACTATGAGCTACAACTCACTGGACGCCGAAGACGTTGACTTTCTGGTTGAGCGCCTGGAAGACCTGAGCTACATGAACGAAGAGGACATGGAAGAGGCCCGGTGGCTGAAAAACTTTGTCGGCAAAATCGGTCATGTGCAGATTGGCTTCCCTTGCCAGGGAGTCATGTTCCTGTATGAAGTCTCCACTGACTGGTATGAGAATTACGAACGGCTGGAATCTGCCGCCGACGAATTCGATGGCATCCTGATTGACGATGCCGACCAGGAAGAAGACTAAGGGCATTGAGTAATTGGGTAATTTTGTAATTGGGTAATTTTCAGATCTGTTTACCACACGTATCTCCACCAGCCGAAACGGATCGAGTCAAGAGCGCTGCTTCTCCACATGCGTTGGAACCAGTTGATAGCCGACAAATCGACTATAGAAAGGCTTTCTGTTGAGGCCCACGTCTCGCCCCTGCTGGCCCGGCTCCTGACCCTGCGTGGCATCACAGATGCCGCCGACGCTGTCCGCTTCCTTTCTCCTTCACTGGAGCAGCTCCATTCTCCGTATCTCATGCGCGGGATGAACGTGGCCATCGAGCGTCTCAGTTCCGTCATCGCTAACAAAGAGCAAACACTCATTTACGGCGACTACGACGTGGACGGAACCACCGCCGTTGTCATCCTGAAGACCGCGATTGAACTCTGTGGCGGAAGCGCTGACTTTCATGTGCCCCACCGCATCAAGGAAGGCTACGGAATCAAGGACGATGTGATCGAGCGCGCAGCCGCCGCAGGGGTCAAGCTGGTCATTAGCGTGGATACAGGCATTCGGGCGTTCCAGGCTGCAGAAACTGCCCGCCGTGTTGGACTTGACCTGATTGTTACCGATCACCATCTGCCCGAAGCCCATGAGGGCGTGCCGAATGCCCTCGCCGTCCTCAATCCCAACCAGCAGGGCTGCGAGTATCCCTGCAAGGAGCTGTGCGGCGCAGGTGTGGCCTTCAAGATGGCGCAGGCGCTGTTTGCCAGATTCAAAGACGCAGCGGAACAGGCCCGGCTGATCCCTTCTTTCCTGAAAATGGTGGCCATAGCCACCATTGCCGATGCGGTGCCGCTGACAGGTGAGAACCGCATTATTGCCCGTTTGGGGCTGGAAGGCCTGCGTCGTCCGGTGAACGGAGGACTCAAGGCCCTGATGGAAGTGTCGGGACTCGCAGATTGCGGACGTTCGCTGAATGCCGGCGACGTGGGCTTCCGTCTGGGCCCCCGCATCAACGCCGCCGGACGCATGGACGTGGCCCGCGACGTCATTGAGCTTTTCACCTGCAAAGTCCCGGAGCGCTGCCGTGAAATTGCCGAGAAGCTCAACCTGCTCAACACAGAACGCCAGAACGAGGAAGCGCGCATCATAGCCGCAATTGAGAAGCAGCTTCAGGAGCAGCCGGAGCTGGCACAAAAATTCTGCGTGGTGTTCGATGGCGACGGATGGCACCGTGGCGTCGTCGGCATTGTGGCCTCACGCGTGGTCGAAAAGACCGGACGGCC
>DATDGH010000562.1:0-5110 GCA_036522215.1 Candidatus Angelobacter sp.
ATTTTCGGCAGCACCGTCGCCGATATTACTGCCATGAGCCACGAGATTTCCGAATGGCTGAACGATCCTTTCAACATCAACGTTGTGCCTGACTGGCAATTTCCCAATGCCGGCAGCGGTTGCCAGACAAATCTGGAGACGGGCGACCCGATGTCCGCCTTTCCTCATGCCGGCTATCCAGTCATCATTGACGGCATGACCTACCATCCGCAGAATGAAACGCTGCTGCAATGGTTCCAGCGCAAGACTCCTTCCGACGCGGTTGACCGAGCCTATAGCTTCCCCGACGAAACTCTGCTGACTTCTCCGGCGCAAACCTGTGCCCGCTGAAATTCTGTTTAATAGGGCCGCGCCCGGCGTTGTGAAGGGCTTCACCGCAATCCCCCAAATAGGCGTCCTCTGAAGAACGCAAGCCTCATGCGCCCCGGAATCAGTTCTCTTGGGTTAGAATGATCTCCGCTTTTTTAGGAGGAGATTGAGCAATGCGCAAACTGTTCTGTTGCGGAGTAGCCCTGAGTCTTGCTTTCGCATTTTCCAGCCGTGCGGCTTCGCCCGTTCACTATGAACTCAAAAAGAAATTCCCCATAGCTGGTGATGGCGGTTGGGACTATCTGACCTATGACGCTGAGGGCAAGCGTCTATTCATCTCGCGTGCCACCCGGGTGCAGGTGGTGAATCCGGAAAAAGGCACAGTGATTGCCGAAATCCCCAACACTCCGGGCGTGCATGGCATTGCCCTGGCCCAAGACCAGGGAAAGGGTTTTACCAGCAATGGCCGGGAGAACACTGTCACCGTTTTCGACCTCAAGACACTGAAAGAGACCGCCCGAATCAAACTGGAGGGCGCTGAAGGGCCTGACGCCATCATTTATGACGATGCCTCCAAGCGTGTGCTGACCTTCAATGGCCGCAGCAAAAACACCAGCTTGATTGACGCCACCAATAACACGGTTGCGACCACAGTGGCGCTTGATGGCAAGCCGGAATTTGCCACCTCGGATGGCACGGGCATGGTGTATGTGAATATCGAGGACAAGAACGAAATACAAGCTATTGACGCCAAGCAGGGCAAGCTGGTCAGCACCTGGCCGTTGACCGGTTGTGACGAGCCGTCAGGGATGGCAATCGACCGGAAGAATCATCGCCTGTTTTCCGGATGCGGCAATAAGGTAATGACCATCACCAATTTCGATACCGGTAAGGTAGTGACAACAGTCCCCATCGGACCGGGCGTAGATGCTAATACGTTTGACCCTAAACTCGATCTTGCGTTCAGCTCTAACGGCGGTGACGGGACCCTGACGGTGGTGCATGAAGATTCGCCGGACAAATTCTCCGTGGTGGAGAATGCGACCACCCAGCGTGCCGCCCGCACCATGGCGTTGAATCCGGACAATCACGAGGTTTATCTGGTCACGGCTGAAATCGAGGAATTGCCTCCCGCGGAAGGTCAGACGCGGCCGAGAAGACAGATGAAGCCAGGATCGTTCACACTGCTGGTGATGAGTAAGAAATAGCTGGCTTCCGGCTCTAGCGCGAAGCCTCTGGCTTGGCCGGTTGACGGCCGGGTCGGAAGCTTCGCGCACAACCTTCGTTTGCCGCCGGGGTTAGAGTGTTCTGGATGGCGCGAGCAAAAACACCGGTGTTGGCTATTCTGCTATTGCTCTGCATGCAGAGCACTTACGGCGGGCCATCAAAGAATCCCCCTAAGCCACAGGTACTATCCGAGCATGACCGTGCACTGCACGCGCTGCAGCGGCTGACTTTTGGTCCGCGTCCCGGCGATCTTGAAAAGGTGCTGGCCATGGGCGCGGACAAGTGGATAGAGCAGCAGCTCAATCCGTCGCAGATTCCCAATTCCACCGTCGATGGCAAACTGGGGCAATATCGAACCCTCCGTATGCAGCCGCGCGAATTGGCACAAGCCTTTCCCACGGGACAGATGGTCCGCGAAGCAGCCGAAGGGAAGCGTCCTTTGCCCTCCGATCCAATCCAGTATGGCCTTTGGGAACTCCTGGTAGACAACTACAAGGAGCAGCAAAAGGCCAATGCGGCCGCGCTACCGGCGCCTGCGGACGACGCAGCCCGAAAGACCATGGAGGCTGCACAAAAAGCTGTAGAAGATGCGAAAAAGGATGCCGCCGCGCATCTGGCCGACATGATGCTGGCGCTTCCCACGGCAAACCGAATGACGGCGTTGATGAAGCTGCCGCTCAGCGACCGCCGCATCCTGGCGCAGTACATCCCCGGTGATGCGCGGGGAAAGCTATTGACGGACTTCTCTCCTCTTGAGCGGGAAGTTTTCTTTGCCATGAATGGCAATCCTACCGGCGTTGTAGTGACGGAGTTGCAGCAGGCCAAAATCCTGCGCGCCGTTTATAGCGAGCGCCAACTCGAAGAGGTGATGACGGATTTCTGGTTCAACCACTTCAACGTCTTTATCTACAAGGACGTGGACCAATATTTTGTTACCAGCTACGAGCGTGACGTGATCCGTCCTAACGCGCTGGGCAAGTTTCGCAATCTCGTGGAAGCCGTGGCCAAGAGTCCGGCCATGTTGTATTACCTCGACAATTGGCTCAGCGTCGGGCCAAACTCTCAGGCCAACGGCGTCCGGCCGGGTCAGCCTCCCAAGCCCGCCGCTGCTACCCGCGGCCTGAATGAGAATTACGGGCGCGAGCTGATGGAATTGCACACCTTGGGCGTGGATGGCGGCTATACCCAGGCCGACGTTACGCAGATGGCCCGCGTCTTTACCGGCTGGACCATTCAGCCCTTTGACCAGGGATGGGGATTCTTGTTTGATCCCAAACGCCACGAGCCTGGGCCTAAAGTGATCCTCAATCGCATGATTGAAGAGAACGGGATCAATGAGGGTCTGCATGCTTTGGACATCCTGTGCAGCAGCCCAGCCACCGCGCGATTCATCTCCACCAAGCTGGCGCGCCGCTTCGTTGCCGATGACCCACCACCGGAGTTGGTAAAACAGATGGCGCAGACCTTCTTGCAATCCGATGGCGACATTAAACAAGTGCTGCGCACCATGGTTAGCTCGCGGGAATTCTGGTCGCCGGCAGTGTACAGAAAGAAGCTGAAGACGCCGCTGGAATTTGTGGCTTCGGCCATTCGGGCCACGGGGACGCAGATTCAGAATCCGCAGCCGGTGGTGCAGGCACTGAACAAAATGGGAATGCCGCTCTATCAGATGCAGCCTCCCACCGGATATTCGACCAAAGCCGAAGCCTGGATGAACTCAGACGCGCTGGTGGAGCGCATGAATTTCTCCATGTCCATCTCGGCGGGACGTATGGGCGGGGTGAATTTCGATCCCTTGCGGGTGCTGGCGTTGGGACTGCTGGCCCGCGCTCCTAAAGAGGAGATCGTGCCGGTAAATACAACTGGCGGTACGGCCGCCGCAGTAACGCTCGTGGAAGATGCGTTGATCGGCGGCGAGATTTCCAAAACCACTGATACTACGATCCGTAAATCGCTGGATGATCCTCAACTCGGGAACAACCTGCTTACGGATCCTTCTAAACCCCTGGCCATGATTATCGGGCTAGCGCTGGGTTCGCCGGAATTTCAGTTACGCTGAGAAGCACTCAGCAATCAGCACTCAGCCGGGTCGCTACGCCGAGGGCGTAGTTCATAAAAGCTGCTAACTGCTTTCCGGCATTTTTGGTCGTGTTTTGCAATCGGGTCATCGGTGCATCGGGTCATCGGGTCATCGGAGGAAACACCCAACGCTTCGATGCGTTTGAGTATCCACTGATTACAAACAGCTTAGCGAGCAGTCAGTGGAGAGCAGCCAATGCAACATTCTTGACTCATCGCAGCGCATCGCAGGTATTGGGCGGTTGTTGCCTTTAGTTTTCCGATGACCCGATGACCGATGACCCGATTTCAGTGGCTCAGGTATTTTTCCGGTAGTGGATGCCCCGGATCCTCGCCTTCCCAATAGACCGTCACCACCCACCAGCGGCTGCCGTCATTGAGGAGTTGAATGCTGTTGATGCCGCGAGCAAATGGTTTTTCACCTTTGGCATGCCTCGACTCATAGGTACTCCAGACGTGAGCGATGTGGTTCCAGATTTCTGTGCGGTTGGCCACAGACGCTTCGTAGAAGCCCTCTTTGTCAAAGAAAGCCTTCGCGCGGTCCGCATATTGATCCACAGTCAAACTGTTGACGCTTACCTTGCCGCTTTCATCGCGGTGGCTGGGAATCAGCCGGGCGCCCGGATAAAAAAGCGAACCAAACCGGTCCCAGTTTCTTGGTCCTGTCGGTCCGGAAATAACGTCATAGAGAGCGCTGATGATGTGCTCCACGCTGTCCACGTCAGTGGGATTTGCCTGCGGTGAAGCCGCCGCCGGTGGCGTTTGATTCGCCTGGGCCCACATGCTGCCGAATGGGACTACCAACAAAATCATCGAAACCACATACGCACGGTATTGGAATGCTTTTTTCATGGTGATCAATGTAACAGAAGTAGCTCGGCCTTGAGCCAGGGTTGATGAGTGCTAGAATCTGAAATTCTATTCAACCGTCTTGCTCAGGAGCCGAGGTGTTTTATCAGGGCGAAAGAGTTCGATTGCTGCGCGAGCTCCCTGAGCTTGCCCTCAAGAAACATCTGGAAGGCTCTGTAGTCGGTATTCGTCGCGGCGAAGAAGGCCAGCCGCTAGCGGCTGAAATTCGTTTCCTTGCCGGACCTCAGAGCGTAACTGCTGAGCTGCCGCTTGATGCCATTGAACCGGTAGTTGATTTACCGTCAGGTTGCACTGCCGTCCTGTGGCGCCTGGAGAAGCCGTGGCAGACGCTGATCGAGCAGGGAGTGAACGCCATGCTGGACGGCGGTTTTCAGATGCGGCAGGGCCTGAACGTCATGCAGTTGGTTTACAATCGTTCGCTTCAGGTATGGCAAGGTGGGGACAAGCTAAGTGACCCGACAGGCGCGCAGGCCGTAGTCGCTGGCAGTGCATGGGATGGATGCATCGTCGCTTTTTCCGGAATACAACGTTTTGCATTTGAATTTCGCCTCCACGGCCGCCAGCCGTACGTCATGCTGCATCAGCGATGGGAAGTCTACAATGAACAGCGACGCACAACGCATCC
>DATDGH010000563.1:0-5122 GCA_036522215.1 Candidatus Angelobacter sp.
ATGTCTCGTCTGTTTCTCCGGATGATCAGACGCTGCTGATCACTTCCAACGAAAAAGGCGGCTATTCGAATATTGCCTTGCTGGACGTTGCCGGCAAGAAGCGGACCTGGGTCACCGACCTGACGTGGGAAGCCGGCGCCGGAGAATTTGCCCCTGATGGCAAGACCTTCACCTACACCGTAAACGCTGACGGCCGCACCGAGATATATATGGTTGAGCGCAAGTCCGGACGCGCAACCAAGCTGGCTTTTCCTGAGGGAATCAGCTTTCCTGCCGGCAATCCAACAGCTTATTCGCCATCCGGCGATCGCATGCTGATTTCGCATCAAAGCTCGACTGAGCCGGCTGACCTTTGGGTGTATGACGTGGCCAGCCACAAATCGCGACAACTGACTCTTTCAGCGGTTGCCAGCCTGAACCCTTCACATCTGCCTTCTTCTCAGCTGGTGCACTACAAGACCTTTGACGGAAAAACCATTAGTGCCTTTCTCTGGGTGCCGTTCAACCTGAAACATGATGGCAGCAATCCAGGTATCGTGCTCCCGCATGGCGGTCCCACGGGCCAGACGGTAGACAGTTTCAACAAGGCTGCGGCGGCTCTCGCCTCGCGTGGTTACATCTGTATCGCGCCCAATGTTCGCGGGTCCACCGGCTATGGAATGGCGTTTCAGAAAGCGAACTATCAGGACCTGGGCGGAGGCGATCTTCAGGACGAGGTGTACGCAGCTCACTTTCTTGCCGAGACGGGGTACGTGAATCCCGGGAAGATCGGTATCACGGGCGGCTCCTATGGCGGATACATGGCGATGATTGCCATAGGCAGAACGCCCGATGTCTGGGCAGCGGCGGTCGAACTCTTCGGCATCACTGACTGGCTGACGGAACAGGAGCATGAAGAGCCGGAACTTCAGCAATACGACCAGTCCATCCTTGGCGACCCGGTGAAAGACCGTAAAGCGTATGAAGACGCCTCGCCCATCAAGTACTTTAAGAATGCCAAAGCGCCTCTTCTGATCCTGCAGGGAGCCAATGACATTCGTGACCCGAAGGAAGAAGCAGAACAGGCCGAGACCATCCTGAAGAAAGAGGGCAAGATCGTGGATGCCCATTACTACCCCGACGAAGGCCACGGCTTTGCCAAACGCGAAAACCAGATTGACGCCATGGAGCGGACAGTTGCCTGGTTCGACCGTTATCTGAAAAACAAATGACCGGATATCCCAACAGTACAGACGGTGCTCCGCACCGTCTCTGCGCCGAAGGCGCATTCTCTCTTTACGGCCAACTTTTTGTCAGCTTTCGCGGACCGGGGCCCCGATGGACAACTTACCCGGCGACCAAATTCTTCTTGAATTCCGCTTCCCAGCGCGATATACAACTCCCTGGCGTTGCCCACATGTCCGCAAACACTCGAAAATCCGCGCGATTTCATGTCAGTCTGAAGGTGACAGTCAGCTATCAATTGAACTGTCAGCGCCATCCTCCCCAGGAAGGGATTCTGCTGGATATAAGCGAGACCGGGTTGAAACTCAAAACGGACACCGTGCTGCCCAAAGATGCCGTGGTTTTCATCGATCTCGAGATTCCCGAAACTGAAGAGAAGACCCGCGCCATCGGGAAGGTTGTTTGGAACAATTCCAAAGGTGAGGCGGGTGTGGAATTGGGATACATCCCTGCCAAACAATTCAGGTTTCTCGTCCCCTACTTGCAGTCCAGGCGTTCGCTGAAATCTGAAGTGGGGGTGTTTCCGGACGAGAAGGCCGAGTAAGAGAATCGCTTCAAACCCAAAGGATTACCTCTGGTTCAAAACACACATGCATTTTTTGCGTCTGCTGATATGCTTCTAACCACGCGAAATCGCTGACCAGACATCATGCGAAAACTCTTGCTGACGGCGTTGTTGCTGAGTCCCGTCTTCGGGCTTGCTTGCATAGCTCCGGCAGATGTCAGCACGCAAGCTGACGAAATTGTTGCCGGCTACAGAAAGATCATCGTGCTCACGAGCAACCAGGACTCCCTCGACGCCTTCACGCGCGAACGGGTATCCATTCTGGGCAAGATGTTGTTCCAGCAAAACGAAGAACGCATCTCCGCCCTGGGCGACGGGCTGGCTGCAAATAAAACATCGCTCAGTGAGTTTCTCGACCGCCTGGAAAAATTTCCCGACTACCATGATGCCGACAAACTAGTCTTTCGCGACCTGCTGGATGATCTGGCCAGCGGATCTCCACCAGACAAGGACCCTGCGCTGAGAAAGCGCCTGGCCGACGACATCAGTGCGCTGGATAAGATTCAGGCGCTGTATCAGAAAGAACTTGCCAAAGTCTTCGATCAGTTTCGCACCCGGGGAATGCCGGTCCATCGTGAGGCCTGGGAGAAATATCTAGCCTTCATTCGGCAGAAATACCAGCGCGACCAGATTCTCAAGGAGTATGAAGCGGCCCTTCCTGCGGAAGAGAGCCGCGGCGCCGGAGGCAAAAAGAAAAAAAACAGAGAAGAAATTTTTGGCCTTGAGCTGCCGCCAAAAACGCTGCTGCTCACCTTCGATGACGGTCCTCATCCACGTTACACCGACCGCATTCTGGAGATCCTGAAGAAGTACCATCTCCAGGCCGTTTTCTTTCAAGTCGGTCGCAACCTGGGCACTGTCGCCGGCGACAACACCGTCAAGCTCGCTCCAACCGCGTCCGCCAGCTATCGCATTCTGGCGGCCGGCTCATCGCTCGGCAATCACAGCTACACCCACGCGCTGCTTCCCAAATTGGATCAGGCCGGCTATACCCAAGAGATCGACTCCACCAACCAGCTTCTCAAGTTCATCCTCAAGGGCGATCCCGCGCTGTTTCGGCCTCCCTATGGCGCTCGCAACGCCGGCATCCTCAGCGTGGTCAAGGCTGACAATCTCAAGTCCATGATATGGAACATTGATTCCATGGACTGGGCCGACCCTGTTCCCAACTCCATCGCCCAGCGGGTGCTGAAGGAGATTGACCACGAAGGCCGGGGGATCATCCTGTTTCACGACATTCATTCGCGCGCCATCGAGGTGCTGCCCTCGCTCATCGAAACCCTGCAGCAGAGCGGCTACCGCTTCGCCTCGTGGAACGGCAGAGGCTTCTCCGTGAACGACACCCGCGGCGTTCAGACGGTTGCTCTGCCCAAGTCATCAGAACCGCCGTACCGGGAGAGTTGGGCGGCGGTCATCGGCATTGACGAGTATCAGAAGTGGCCGAAGCTGCGTTACGCAGCCAACGACGCCAAGGCCGTACGCGACCTGCTGGTCGAGAAATACAAATTCAAGCCGAATAATGTTTTCCTTCTTTTGAATCAGGAGGCCACCCGGCAAAACATTCTCTCTCTGCTGGGTGACAAGCTGGCCAACGTGGACATGGTCAAGCGCGAAGACCGCGTCTTTGTCTTCTATGCCGGCCACGGAGCCACACGCAAGCTGCCCTCCGGCCGCGATCTGGGCTACATCATCCCGGTGGATGCCGACTTGACGAACTATCAGGGGCAAGCCATCTCCATGACCAACTTTCAAGACATTGCGGAGGCCATTCCCGCCAAACACCTGCTGTTCGTCATGGATTCCTGTTACAGCGGTCTGGCGCTCACTCGCGGAGGCGGCCTTTCACCCTCCGCCAATTACCTGCAGGAAATAACCCGCCGCATGGCGCGCGAGATGTTCACCGCCGGCGGCGCTGACGAACAGGTGGCTGACAATGGCCCCAACGGTCATTCTGTCTTTACCTGGACCCTGCTCCAGGCCCTGGATGGCCGCGCCGATCTCAATGGCGATGGCGTGATCACCGGCACCGAGCTGGCTGCCTACGTGGCTCCGGCGGTTTCTTCGCTCTCCCACCAGACTCCTGCCTTTGGCAACATGCCCGGCAGCGAGGGCGGCGATTTCATCTTTGATCTCCAGCACGAATCCGAATTCCTGAGCGCCGACTCGGCCCAGATGGGCGACGACGCGATTCGTGTCAACTCCGAAATGGAAAAGCTGCGCGCCCAGAACCAGGAGCTGCAAAAGCAGTTGGCCGCAGCCCAGGCGCAACTCCAGCATCAAGGACAGACGCTGGATCAGCCGGCTGCATCAGCTGAGACTGCTCTCGGCCTCAATGACGCAGGATTGCGCCTCTACAAAGAAAAGAAATACGACCAAGCCTTGGCCAAATTCGCGGCCGCAGCCAATATGGATCCCAGCAACCCCGAACCAGCCAACAATGCCGGCTTCGCTCTCTATCGTATGGATAGGTATGAAGAGGCAATCACGTGGTTTCAAAAGACTATAGCCCTCGATCCCAATCGCGCGGTTGCTTACGTCAACACGGCCGATGCTTATCTAAAGATGCAACGGATCGACGACGCACGCAAAAACTACGGAAAATATCTTGAGCTTGCGCCCACCGGGAAGTCAGCTGCCTATGCCAGGCAAAAGCTGCTGGAGTTAGGCCAGCAATGAGAGATCCTGCGTGCGATTGACGAACAAAGTAGCCATCATCACCGGCGGCGGCAGCGGCATTGGACGCGGCATTGCCGTTGCCTTTGCCCGCGAAGGCGCTAAAGTCGTTATCGCCGGACGCCATTCCGAAAAGCTGGATACAGTCGCAAAAGACATTGGTCCCGCGTGTCTCCCTCAGCCCGCGGACGTCAGTAAGCGCGAAGACATCCAGAACCTGGTCGCCAAAACTCTGGAAAAGTTCGGCGGCATTCACATTCTGGTCAACAATGCCGGTCTGCTTTTACCGGGCGGAGCAGAATCTCTGACAGAAGAAGAGTGGGACCAGACTTTCAACGTAAACGTGCGCGGCCTGTGGTTGCTCTCCCGCGCCGTGTTGCCGCATTTGCGCTCTGCCGGTGGCGGATCCATCATCAACATTGGCTCTGTGCTCAGCCTGGTTGCCGCTAGAAACCGCGTTGCCTACTCGGCCTCAAAGGGCGCTGTGCTGGCCATGACCAGGGCCATGGCGTTGGACTACGCTGCGGAAAAGATCCGCGTCAACTGTATCTCCCCTGGAATCGTGGAGACGGAGATGGTTGCCCGCTTCAGCATGGACGAAAACGCCCGCCGCCAGCGCCTCGCTATGCATCCCATGGGCCGGTTTGGGCAGCCTGAAGA
>DATDGH010000564.1:0-8391 GCA_036522215.1 Candidatus Angelobacter sp.
GGGATTCTAGATTTTGGTTTGGGTCTGGACTTGGGTTCGGGTTTTGATTTTCAATTATCAAATTGCAAGTGTTCAAATTGGTTTTCCGATGACCGAGGTCCCCGACACGCGCTTCGCGTGGCGGGGTGGTGGTAACCCGATGACCCGATGACCCGACGACCCGATGACCGGGGGTCCCCGGCGCGCCCGCCGTTGGCGCACTGGGGTGGTGGTGACCCGATTGCCTTCGAATCAACCGCGCCGCATCCGGTGACCGAAGCAGAAGCCGTCCAGTTGGCGCGAGAAGTCTTCGGTCTGGAAGCTAGCGCTCGTCCTCTACCCGGAGAGCATGACCACAACTTCCATATCATTGCTGTGGATGGCCGGGAATTTGTCCTGAAAGTAATGCATCCCCACCGGAAGCGGACGTTCATCCACTTGCAAGCTGAAGCCTTGCAGCTCCTGGCCGTCCGTACTCCCGGTGCTGCCCTACCGCATGTCCAGTCAACATTGCAGGGCGAGCCGTTTGCACAAGTTACCTTGCGTGATGGCGAGCAACGCTTCGTATGGATGCTCAGTTTTCTTCCGGGAAAGGTTCTGGCCCAGGTACGTCCCCACACGACGGAACTGCTGGAAGCTCTGGGCGAGTTATTGGGCCAGGTTGACAACGCGCTCCGGGATTTCTCTCATCCCGCCGCAAGCCGCGAATTCAAGTGGGACCTGGCGCAGGCAGCATGGATTCGCGACTTTGTTTCCTGTATCCCGGATTCTAATGTTTCATGTTTCGAAGGTTCGTCGCGTCGGGCGATGGTGGAGCGGATCCTGAAAGACTATGAGACGAATGTCGTCCCATTGTTCCCCAAGCTCAGAAAGAGTGTGATTTATGGCGATGCGAACGACTACAACGTCTTGGTGAACCGCAGCCCTCAAGGAGATGGAGTCGGCATCATCGATTTTGGCGATATGCACTATGGCTTAATTGTCGCCGAACCGGCGGTCGCGGCTGCCTATGCCATTTTGGGAAAGGAGCGCCCCTTGGCAGCGGCAGCGGCGGTGGTGAGAGGCTTCCATCGAGCATTGCCTCTGAATCAAACTGAGTTGCAGGTTCTGTTTTGGCTGATAAAGACGCGTCTGGCCGTGAGTGTGGTGAACTCAGCCCGGCGGAAAGCGATTTTGCCCAATGACCCTTATGTCACAATTTCGGAGGCTCCTGCCTGGGAAGCGCTAGATCGCCTGGAAAAAATCCATCCTCGGTTTGCCCACTACACGTTTCGCGATGCCTGTGGCCTGACGGCATTCCCAGCCGCCGATGAATTGCTGCAGTGGCTTGCAACTTGCGGCAAGAGCGCTGCTCCCGTCCTGGATGTAGATTTGCGGACCGGGCCCTGCCATGTGCTTGACCTCAGTGTGTCCAGTCCGTTTTTGGGAGCCGATCCGCAAAACGCCGCAACGCCGCAATTGACGCTAGCCATCGAATGCGAACTAAGACAAGCCGGAGCAACGGTGGCCGTTGGCCGGTATGATGAGCCGCGCCCGTTTTACACCTCGGCGTTATTTGGCAGCACCGCCAACCCGCTGGAGGAACGCCGCACCATCCATCTGGGAATCGACCTGTTCGTCGCACCGGGTTCCAAGGTTCATGCGCCGCTGGACGGCGTGGTGCATGTGGTCGCAGACAATCAGGCTCCGCTGGACTATGGCCCGGTTGTGATCTTAAAGCACGCCATGGGCGAGGCCGGCGAGTATTTCACCCTCTACGGGCATCTTTCGCGGGAGAGCACCAGAAAGCTCACAGCGGGTCAGTCCGTGACCAAAGGCGAGGTCTTCGCCCGCGTCGGCACCGATCAGGAAAATGGTGGATGGCCGCCGCACCTGCATTTCCAGGTCATCGCCGACTTGCTGGAAATGGACCGCGACTTCCCTGGCGTGGCCCTGGCTTCCGAGCGCGAGCTTTGGAAGAGTATTTGTCCTGATCCTAACCTGCTGCTGAAAATTCCTGCAGAGCGCTTCCCCAAAGACCGCTTTGCCAAAAACAACGAAATGACCTTTTCAGAAACGCTCACCGAGCGGCGGCGGCTTCTGGGACCCAACCTCAGCATCTCCTACAAGAATCCGCTGAAAATCGTGCGCGGATGGCGGCAATATCTCTACGACGACTGCGGGCGCGCTTATCTCGACGTCTACAACAACGTGCCTCTGGTCGGCCATAGCCATCCCAGAGTTGTGCGCGCCGTGCAGCAGCAGATGGGCGTTTTGAATACGAACACTCGTTATCTGCACCAGAACATCGTCCGCTATGCCAGCCGGCTTACAGAGAAGTTGCCGGCGCCGTTGCGCGTCTGCTACTTCGTGAATTCCGGAAGCGAAGCCAATGAACTCGCCCTGCGTCTGGCGCGCGCGCATACCCGGCAGGAAGATGTGATCGTTCTTGAGCATGCGTACCACGGCCATACGTCTACGCTCATAGATATCAGTCCCTACAAGTTTGATGGTCCCGGCGGAGGCGGCCGCAAGCCTTGGGTACATGTAGTGCCAATCCCGGACGACTATCGCGGCTTGTATCGCCGGGGAGAGCCTGATCTGGGCGGAAAATATGCCGGTCACGTGGCTGAGGTGCTTGAGGCGTTAACAAGGCGTGCCGCAGGTCCCGGCGTGCCGTGGAAGCGTAGCGGGAGCTTTGTGCCGAAATCCCGCGCTCAGCCGTGGATTGATCGTTTGCGCGAACAGCATCAGGGAATCGCCGCTTACATTGCGGAGACCACGCCCAGCGTGGCCGGCCAGATCGTCTTTCCTCAGGGCTATCTCGCTGAAGTGTACGCTAGCGTTCGCCAGCAGGGCGGCCTCTGCATCGCCGACGAGGTCCAGGTCGGCTTTGGCCGGCTCGGCACAAATTTCTGGGGCTTCGAGACCCAGGACGTTGTTCCCGATATGGTCGTTCTGGGTAAGCCGATAGCAAACGGCTTTCCCCTGGCCGCAGTGATTACCACGCCTGAGATTGCAGCATCCTTTGACAACGGGATGGAGTTCTTCAGTACCTACGGCGGCAATCCCGTTGCGTGCGCCGCAGGCCTGGCAGTCCTGGACGTGTTGGAAGAAGAGTGGCTGCAGGAGAACGCCTTGAGAGTTGGCAATTACCTGATCGCTCGCCTCAAAGAAATGCAGGAAAAGCATCCGATCATCGGCGATGTGCGCGGTTCAGGCTTGTTTCTGGGCCTGGATCTGGTGCAGGACCAGCAAAGCCGCCAGCCGGCAACCGACCAGGCGTCGTATGTAGCGAACAGGTTGCGCGATCGCGGAGTCCTGACCGGAACCGACGGCCCGCACCACAACGTGCTAAAGCTGCGGCCACCGCTGATATTCTCCCAGGCAGACGCCGATTTGTTTATGAACACGCTGGATTCCGTTCTGGGTGAGGACGGAGCACAGCCTTCCCCGGCTGCGTCTTAGGTTTGCCCATGCTGCGGTAACGACCGCCGCTGCGTCCATCCCGTCCATTCCGTCCATCGTGTCCATCTGCTTGATTTAAGCCGTAACAAGCGCGCAAATTAGCTGCAGGGAAACAAACAACTGCCGAATTCATAAATGCATGTGTGGCACCGCCGCCCTCTCAGCGAATCGTCATCCCGAGGCTTCTGCACTTGAGTGGAGAAGCGGAGGGAAAACGCCGTAGGCGTAAAAGAGGTTAGCGCAGCCTGAAACAGAGCCTTTGCTCCAAAGGCTGGGATAAAGGAAAACAAGAATCCCCTTCCCAGCACCGGAGGTGCGGCACTCACTTCCTTGCTGCCGCAGGGCCAGCGCGCAGCGAAGCGGAGCGCCTTAGAAGAATGATTTTGACTTTTTCCACACTCTTTAATCATGCCGGATCCGAGTCATGCGGCGGCCAGTGATATTCTGTGAGGGTCAAACTGGTAACTTAGGGAATATGAGCACAGCATCTCCACGTCGCCTCAGTGCTGAGATTGAGTTCTACGAAAGCCAAAAGACTGAGTGGCTTAAGAGTCATCGTGACCAGTTCGCTGTTGTCAAAGGAAACGATGTGCTCGGATTCTTCACTGACTTCCACCGAGCATATCTCGCTGGCGCAACTGAGTACGGCATCGATACCGATTTCCTGGTCAGACGAGTCGTACTCCACGAACCCATGTTTGTAGTATTTTGACCTGCATTGCCGAATAGTCGGTCCCGACGCGCCGTTTTTTGCGCGGTGGGGTCCAGATAGACGTGAGCGAAGCGAATGAGGCGGCACAGCGGAAGCGAAGCGCCTTAAACAAATGATTCTGACTCTTTCCGCAGGCTCTTGCCGTGCCGCTCATGGCCTAAAAAATGCGGGCTTTTCAGCCCCTGGGGGAATGATATCGACGTCATTCCAGTATTTTTAAAACACGCAATTAGAGCAAAACCAGAGCTGCTGTAGCTCAACCTTATTGTCTGCCAGCATCGACCAGAATCGTGTGGCACAGCCGCCCTCGGACGGCGCTTAGTCAATTCTTTTTTCCTCCATATTTTCTGAGTGTTGGGCTTGATGCTGACGAATTCGATCCGCTACATCTTGTCCTATTTCCAAGATTTCCTTGGCAACCACAGGAGCTTCACCCACATAGATTTGCAGGCCAACTGCCAAAGGTTCTAGGGCACCGGCGCCTCTTGATGCTTTGAGAACTGTCAATGCTTCCTTTGCCCATCCTGCTGCAGCCGCACGGATCAGCAGGGCCGCTGAGAGTTCTCTGTATTGCTCCTCATCCCCAGACGCATCTAACATAGCTCTGCTACACTCAAGTGCCTCCTGCCACTTCTTCAACTCTGCAAGAACAAACGCGAGCACCGCGGCTGTGGCAGCGTGGTGGTGGATTGCGGCGGCCTTACGCGCCCACGATTCCGCGTTTGGGAATGCCTCGGTAAAGCGCTTCTTTACAATGAACGCTGTAATCGCCCCAAGGGTTAGAGCATCTTCGCTGTTCCGCTCAACCCAATCCTCTGCTTCCTTGAGAATTTCATCACGGCTGACACCTCGCGCTAAGCGGAGTTCTAGGAGCTGTACTGAACACGCCGAGAGTTCTTTAGCATGTAGCTTTAAAGCCTCCGTCCAAACTGCCTCGGCCTGCTCCGGTGGGCCTATCACAGAGAGCAAACGGCCTAGGTCACGCCAGAATGACGGATTTCCCGAGGCTAAATCGACCGCCCTACGGTAAGCAGATTCAGCAGCTGACAACTGATCCAAACGCCAAAGCACTGTTCCTAAGTTATTCCAGTGCTTACCTTTATGCGGTTCTATCTGGGTGGCTTTCCGCGCAGCTTCTTCTGCTTCCCTGAGCTTTTGAAGACCAAGATACACAAGGCTAAGGTCAGACCACGCTTCCGCGTGAGAAGGCTTTAATTCTATGGCTTTTAAGAACGCCCGCTCAGCCTCATGCAATCGATCTTGGATCTTGATCATCCAGCCTAAGAGATGCCAAAGATCCGCACTCTCTTCAAGCTCGATTGCACGTCGAACAGCCTCCTCAGCCCTCGTATGTGTCGATGGATCCCGGAGCAAGCTACATGCAACCCCGATCCATCCAACAGGATTCTTGTCATCCAGTTGCAACGCTCGTTCAAACACTAGCCCAGCTTCCCCAAACTTTTCCTTCTGTATGAGCGAGAAACCGTTCATCAACAAAGCAGAAACTCCAACTCCCTTAAGTAAGTCACCATCAGCACATCGGAAGAATTCAGGTGGGGTGGATCCGATAACTTGCGCGGTTATGTCCTCCATCCTGCGAAGTACTTCGCAATATGCGTAGTAGTGATCTTCACGAGTTCCTTCTGGCAAACCGCATGCTTCAGTCGCTAAATCAGCGAGTCTGAGTACCAACTCGTCGCGTTCGTAAAAACTGATCATGAACTGAACGGCGGCCTGTACGCGACCTTCTGGGTGCCCTCGCCTTCGCATCAGGTAATAGATGTTGTACAGCCGCTCAGCAGCTTGATACAGTTTTCGGCGACCCTTCTGCTGTGCCACTTCCACGGCTCCGCGTACAGTCAAACGACCAAGAAGTGCGCTCACTTCATTAACAGAGAGCCGAGTTTGCCGCCCGAGTTCTGCGGCTGATACGGGGTCCCATGTCTCCAGCAACGCCACGAATACACGTCTCTCCTTGACGGCCAGACCCTCTAGGTGCCCCCTGAAATATTCCGTGTGGTCGTCAATCAGATGGACTAACTGTTCCATTAATTGTCGGAAGGAATGATTCGCCGCGAATCCTGCCAGAATGGTAATGAGCCGAGGATTCCCACCCGTCAGAATTCGAACCGCCCTTAGCGGGCTGCGTTGGAGCGGCTCTTCGGTGATCGAGCGCCACAGGTCAGCGCATTCATCGAGGTTAAGCGGTAGAAGCTGATGCACAGAGAACATCTCGAACCATGCATGTCCAATATTTGCAACCTCATCAAATCGATTCGTAGCAGTTCCCAACAGCATTAAGCGTGGTTCATTCATCAGCGTGTGTCGCAGGTCCCAGGCCGAGTCAGCATCCATCTGCTCGCCAATCAGAGTGTTTAGATTTTCTACAACCAGCAGAATCTTCTTTCCTTCGCGATCGGAGAAATCCAGCAGTTGGCCGAGTGCACCAGAACGGAGCCGCGAATCGTTCCTTTCATCCCGAAATTCCTCAAAGGTTTTTTGCAGGCGGGGATCCCCAGTCTGGTCCGCAAGATGAAACAGTGCCTCCAGCCAGAACTCGCCTGGCGTGCTTACTGGATAGCTCTCTTCTCCAAAAACCAATGGATACCACTTGGCGTCGTATTCGACATTGGCCCGCACCGCCGCTGCTGCACGACGCACCAACATGGTCTTGCCAATTCCACGTGGCCCGATCATCAAGAGATGACGATTCGCCGCTGGTGATGCGGCGTTTTCACGAAGCGTCTCAAGGATCAGCTCAAGCGATTCGTGCCGGACAACAAAAGAGCGTGCCAACGCTTCGTCGCCCAAAATTCCCGGGTTATAGGTGATCTGGGATGCGATCATAAATTCGGCCCTCGTTTAGAGATGGGGATATAAGTGAATCCGAATCTCGCCGCCCACCAATCTTTCAGCAGCCGGGACACAAACACATACACTTCCGAACGGCTTACCAGATATCCGTCATGTTCCAAAATGCTGAGAACCTCACGAAGGTTGGGCTTCCAATGTTCCTCAAAGTGTTCTCGCGCAATGGTGTGCGCAACTCCGGGAGACAAGGATCCTGTCACAGCCGCTTCGGTGAGCAGATCAAGAGCCAGCAAATCCACTTTTGGTCCCAGTACCATCCGCAACCGCTCTTCCAGGTGGGATAACTCCATGTGCCCTCGAGTCCCTAACATCGAACGGTTGTAGACTTCAGTGACGAGATCAGGCGAGACTTGCACAATCCGTCTGAGGCGGCATGCCTGGTAAACGTAATCGAAAAACATCTGAACATGATGGGGGATGCAAACTCCCAAGAGAGACACCATTTCTGTAAGGGCTTCCCGCTCCATTGTCAGGCCGTATTTATTTGCGAGTGCGGTGAGGCAACCAATCGCGATCTCCGGACTCCAAGGACCCAAATGAAATGGGGTCAGCATATTGAGCGCGGCGCTGAGGCCACCTTGACGAGCCACCGGCTCAAGGCCAATAGAGCCGGCGATAACAATGGTGACCATTTCTTGATGGCGGGTGCTGTTCGATCGCAACCAGGAAAGGAACTCGTCTGCTGCCTGACGACGTTCGGGGGTTATCTGATAGTCTGACCCTTTGAGCAAACGATTAACAAGAATCGGGAGTTCATCGAACAGAAGCAGAACGGGCCTATCATTTCCGGCTAGAATCTCGAATAGCCGGTCTCCCTTTGCCGCCCAATCTCCCGCCGTTAGACCGCTGCGCAAGGTTATCGCCAGTTCTTTGATCTTTACGGACTCCACCGTTTCGTGCAGCACGTTCTGAAAAATATCTTTAGTTTTCTCCCACAGTGGCTTGTGAGGATGCACAGCTAAGCTCAAGTCGACAACTGCATCTGCAGCAGAAGACGCCTGCTGGAAATCCACGAAAAGACAAAGATATCGGCCCCCCAACTGTCGAGCCGCTTCCTTCAAAAGACTGGTCTTCCCAATCCGCCGGGGTGCCACAACCAGCAGGTGTGCCCGCTCTTCAATGCGTTCCTTGAAAAGTTCCAGTTCAATTTCCCGATCCCAGAACCTATCCGCCACAACCCAATTACCGGTTGAACGAACTAGCGAAGGAGTAACCATGACAAATACACTAGCAGCCAACAGAAATGTTGGCAACAAATTTGTTGCACAACGATGAGCCCGGCGCGCGCAATAACCGCCCTCGCTCATGAGCGCATCCCTGTCATCACACAGGGTGCATCTGAACTGGGTATCACGCTGATCGTAGAAGATGCCGACAGCGAA
>DATDGH010000565.1:0-11068 GCA_036522215.1 Candidatus Angelobacter sp.
CCCGGACTGCCGGCAAGCTTGGTGTAGTCAATATGCTTATTGAGATGAATGGGATTCACAGCGGAGCCGGAGATGACGGTGATGCGAGCCTCGGCTAAATGACCTTGCACCGTGTGTCCGCCGAAAATTCCCGGACCTTCAAACCGGACCAGGTTCTGGGCCTCAGTGTTCGAGATATATAAATGACCTGTGGAGGGATTGGTGACCATATTGAACAATGTGGTGCCGACGTGCGGAAATGCTGCCGTTTGCGTGAGACCGTTGGCATCTAGGGCGAAGACGTCGAGGTCGGGTAAGCTGAAGCGCACAGCATTGTCCCAGTCACGATGCAGCTCGTCTTCCCAGTGGCCGGTTCCATTGTTGAACTTCACAATCAGAGCAACTTCAGGCGCATGCTCACCGATGGAGTCTGTTGCCGGGCCTGGATTGCCGCCGGGTGAAAACGAACCGTCAGGAGCGATGCAGGGTTCATTGGGCTCGAAACCAGGACAGACCATGGGTACCACCACTACGGTCGTCTGGTTGCCGGTCTTGAATCCGGCCACATAGACAGTGTTCTTGTGCGGGCTTACCGCGAGCGCTCTGGGCGTATCCGTAAAAAAGCTCATGATTTTGGCGGGAGTGCCGCCCAGGGTTGTGCCCAGGTTCGCAGGATCGAATATCCAGACATCTGCTCGTCCCACGCCGGAGGTGGTAAATTGCGGATCTCCTGCGCCGGGAACATTGGCGATGGAAGGGTCTGTTCGCTGTTGCCCACGATGCGCGGTAGTAATGAAAGCGCGTGCCGCGGAGCCGGCGAACACGATATCGCGAGGCTCATCGCCGACCAGCAGCGTGCGAGTCACGTGCGGTGTGCCGGTCAAGGTCACGATGCTCACGCTGTCAGAAAGATGATTCACCACCCAGACTTCATTGTTGTTTCGGGCTGCAACCGCCACTGGCTCCATGCCCACCGGGACACGACTTTGGAAGGTGAGACCTGCAGGTGTGATGTTGAAAATCTCTAGTGTGCCATTGGGGGTATTCACGGCAAAGAGCCGGGTACCATCCGGTGACATGGCCATGGGGCGCACCTGTCCGCTTTCAAACTCGACAAATGACGGCCCATTGGAAGAAGCAGAAACCGGGTTATTGAGCAGTACCACACCGATGAAGGAAACCACGGTAGTGAACCACAATATGAGTAACACCGATGTTCTTTTTGCGATGATCTGGGGGAAAGATCGGCGCATAGGGGGAAAGCTCCTTTCGTTGGTTTGAGCCTGCGCCGGCTTTGGGGTGAAACGGCAGGGACTCGCTCCAAGCCCCAAGACCGAAACTGGGCCAACAGTCTACCACAAAACGCCCGGTCAATCATTCAAGTGAACAGTCAGTCAGTTATTTGGCAAAACTATCAAAACAGACCGCTCGAGATTAAAAAGCTCTCAATGTTGGTGACTTCTGGCCGAGACGAAGAGGAAGTGATTTGTTTTCAAGGCGTGGTCCACTCGCACTGGAATTTGCCGTCGCGAGCCAACTCACGTCCAAACAGATGTTATTCGGGCTGAATCCGTTGCCCGTAAAAATGCTGTGCCTTATCAGAAATGCCCGCGGAATCCTATGCTATTACCGCCCGGGAGAGGCGCGCGATATTCCATGAGTTCGGGCGCGGTGGATATGAGGTGCGCAAGATTGATGTGCTTCCGGAAGCAGCAGACCGTGGGACAGAATGTCTACGAATCGTTCCACTGCTTCGTCGTCGGAAACACCCAGATGATGATTTCCATGCATGACCCGTTCAATCACGAAATAAGTATGGAAATAGAAGAAAACCATGGCCATCACCAGCGCCGGATCGTGACCGCACCAGCCCGGCTGTTTCCTGATTGTGTCAATAGCCGGCCCAAGTAGACGGCGGAACTGCATGGGCACATCCTGAAAAGCGGTGAGGAAATGCCGGTTTTTGAACTCAACTACGTCTATGTACATTAACAACCAGTACTCCGCGTCGTCATACACCAGGGAGCGCATGGCGGCAGCGAAGAACCTGAGATCGCGCTCCGAAAACGGATCTTCAAGAGCGCGGAAAACCCTTTCCAGGAATTGGCGCATGGCGTGACGATAGCTTTTCACCAGGCCTTCGAAGATAGCTTCCTTGCTGGGATAGTAGCTGTAGATGGCTCCCTGGGAGACACCGGCTTTTTCAGCAACGTCGCGAATATTGGTTCCGTGAAAGCCCTGCTTCGTAAAAAACTCCAGCGCTGCGGCCTCGATGCGAAGCTGGTTTTCATCAATCCGTTTCCTGGGCAGCTCCGGGAGAAAGAGGATTGAGCGGCGCGCTGGATGATTGCCGTTGGAGTCTTGAGATTGCGTGGGCGGCAGGTCCGGTGGCAGGTCCCAAAGCCGGCCCGAGAGAAAACGGATGTATGCAATGCGATCCTGCTCGGCCTGGTGCAACCTCTTTTGTGTAGCAACGTCGTTCCGGTTCTTCCTGCTGGAGTCAGCGGGCGATGCCTGGGGCACAGAACGCCACAGTCCATGCAGCAGCAGGTCAATGAAGGCTTCAGTGGCCTCTTCATCAGAAACGCCCAGGTGCTGCTCTCCCTGCATATATCTTTCCATCAGGAAGTAGGTGAAAAAATAGGTATACATTGAGGCCACTACAAAGACCGGGTCCTGGCCGCGCCAGCCGGGCTGATTTTTTGCCCCCTGGATGGCTGGCCCCATCACGCGGCGCAATTGCTGTGGCACATCATGGAACACTTTCTGGAAGTGCCGGTTTTTGAATTCAATGATGTCGCTGAGCACCAGCAGAAAGTACTCAGGCTCCTCATACATGGCCGATTGAATTGCGGAAGCCATGGCCTTGATACCTTCTCTGGAAAGAGGACTCTTGAGAGGGCTGAACGCCTTCCGCCGCCACTCGTCTAAATGTGACTGATACTTCTTCGCTAGAGTGGCAAAGATGGCTTCCTTGCTGGCGAAGTAGGTGTAGATGCTACCCGTGGAAGTGCCAATTTTCTTCGCAATGTCACGGTTGTTGGTTCCGTGAAAGCCCTGCGTAGTGAACAATTCCAGAGCTGCGGCTTCAATCCGGCGTTGGTTGTTCTGGGTCCGCTCTTTGGCAATCTTGGGCACGACTGAGGATCATCATATTACAAAGAGAGAAGTGGTGAGTGCCTGGGGCTTCGATGGCGACCGTGTCGTCGAGCGTCACCCGGAGACAGCAAGATGGCTGTAGAAGGCCTGAAGTGAGCCTTAGTATGTTTGATAGATTGAAGTCATCCCGAGCGAAGCGAGGGTCCTTCTTCCGATGACCCGATGACCCGACGACCCGATCATCAAAACTGACGGATTGTCCAATCCGGCTGGAGATTTACACTCATGACAACCGTGTTCGAACTTCCGAGTCTCGAATGGGTGCAAACCCTTGCTGGTGGCAGCGAGTGGGTACAGGAGCTTCCTGTACATCTCAAAGCCTGCGCCGAGCAATGGTCCCTAACACTCGAATCCGCTTATCCCGAGTCCAATGTTTCCGCGGTCTTTGCTGTGACTACTGCCGACGGATTGCCTGCCGCGTTGAAAATTCAGTTTCCTCATCCCGAGTGCGAGCACGAAGCGGAAGCATTGAAGCACTGGGACGGCCACGGTACCGTCCGGCTCTTTGCCCATGATCTGGTACATCACGCATTGCTGATGGAACGCTGTGAACCCGGCGATCCGCTTTCCAACATTGCCGCCGACGAAGCTCTCACAGTGCTCACTGAATTGCTGCCCGGACTTTGGGTCAAAGCAGGCAAACCATTTACCTCTCTCCATGATGAATCCCTGGGTTGGGCCGAGCAATTGGTGGGATGCTGGGAGCGAGGAGGACGTCCGTTCGAAAAGGAATTGCTCACTGCTGCTCTGGATTCCCTTGAAGCACTGCGCGGAACACAGGGCGAGCAGGTACTTCTGAATCAAGACCTGCACGGAGGCAACGTCCTCCGAGCTACGCGTGAGCCCTGGCTCATGATTGATCCCAAACCGCTCGTCGGCGAAAAAGAGTTCAGTCTGGCCTCGATTGTTCGCTCTTATGAGTTCGGTCACAGTCAAAAAGATGTAATCCATCGGCTGGATAGACTGACCAGTGCTTTGAGACTCAACCGGGAACGGGCGCGGCTTTGGTCGTTTGCCCAGACGCTTTCCTGGTGCTTCGATGGCGACCGCGTCGTCGAGCGTCACCTGGAGACAGCAAGATGGCTCTGGCACGCAAGTTAGACTCCCGAAGCATAAGCAAGGACTCCCTATGATCTTCGAAATTGCCTCGCGTAGCCCGGAGTTTGGTTTTGCCTTTCAAATTACCAATTACAAATTACTCAATTACCAATTCCTGGCGAAAACCAGACTGTTACTCCCGCAACGAGAACAAAATCTCTCGTAGCCGATCGTACGACGCATCAGTGTTCGCGTCCCAGAGTCCAGCGCAGCCCGCCGGCGATGGTGCGGCTGTAGTACTCGCGCTGAATGGGGAACTGCTCGCTGCCTTGATAGAACCCGAAAGTTTCGTTCGTCAGGTTGAGCACATACCCGATGATCTGGAATCCGTGTCCTCCGGGAACCCAGTAACTTGCTTGCACGTCCACCTGAGTGTGGGGATAGAGGTAAGTGTCTCCATTGGGCCCTTTGAGTCCGCCAGCCGCGCCCTGGGCAAAGTTGTAAAAGAAGATATTGGCATCGTTATGGGTCAGGCCCATTCGTGCCGAGACGCCCTTCTTGTCATAGGTGTAATCGAAGTTCCAATTGTTGGGCGCCTGGCGCTGCAAGGCTGGATTGTCCGTCCTGCCGCCCAGTACTCCGCCTGGAAAACTGGCCTGTGACTTGGTGTAGCTGTAATTTGCTCTTACTCCAGAACCGTTCAGGAAACCCGGCATGAATGAGAGACGCTGCTGCCAGGTCATCTCGAATCCAACCAGGTGCGCATGGGTCCCGTTGATGGGCTGGGTCTGAACGTTTCCGGCAAATACTCCTGAAGTGAGCAAAGAATCCGCGTTAAAGATCGGATTGGTCAGGTATTTGTAGAAGAATCCAGCCTCAATCACTCCGAACGGCTTCAGATAATGCTCGATTTGGAGGTCGAAATTCTGGGCACGTGTCGGCTGCAAGAGGGGGTTGCCTGCGGATACTGCCGGATTGGGAGCATGGACTGTAGGATCAAAGCTGATATGCGGCGCGATGTCTCCGAAGTTGGGCCGGGCAATTCCTATCCCATAAGAAAGTCTGGTGATGGTGTCGTCGTCAAACCGAGTCTGAAATTGAACGCTGGGCAAGACGTCGACGTAGTCCTGGCTGCCTGGCGCCGGCGTTAAGGTGCCGGGAATGAAGGCTCTATTTACAGTCTGAATCTGATTCGCCAGAAAGGAGTCCTGCGTGGCTTCAATGCGCACACCGGCCTGCAAGCGGTATCGGCTGCCGAGATTAATGCTGTTCATGGCATAGCCGGCTGTAACCCGTTCGTCGATATTAAAGTCGGCGGGCAAGGTTTGAGCCAAGTCTGCCAGCGGATTGTTCGCGAAGAGCGAAGGATTGGAATTGAAAAAATTGACGATCTTGCTGTAGTTGGTGGTCGGCCCATAGGGCGGAAAGGCCCCAAAGTAGTAATTGGGATTGGTGAAGCTACCCAGGAAATTGCTCATTAAGGCGACCGGACCCGCAGTCGGATCAACATTGCCAAAAAATGTCTCCTGGGTATCAAGCTGGGATTTATGGGCGTCCCGCACTTTGAACCCCAATTCAAACTGGCTGGAGTGAGTGCCGGCGTTGTACTGTCTCGCCACAGAGATGGTGCCGGTCACGTCGCGCTCGAAGGTGTGGTCGTCTCCGCGCTGCAATCGGGCCAAGGCATATTGCGTGGGATCAAAGATGTTGGCATTCAGCGCCGTGAGCGCCGGTGTGAATGGATCCTTGGAATTCAACCCAAATTGCACCCCGCCATTCAGGATGCTGTTGGCCAGGGGCTGGAAATTGGAAGAGGGAAAGAAGCCTGTGAACCGCGCCTCACCGAAGGCAACCTCGTAGTTGAGCAGCGTTTTGCCAAACGTCTGGTGCGCGCCGGCGGCAGTGCTGAAGAGCCGCTGTGCCGGTTTACGCGTCACATGGCTGAAACTGGAACTGCCATCGGGATTGGTGAGAGTTGGTGTAAGAAAAGAGCCGACCGCGGGCGAGTAGATCCAATCTTGTCCATCATCCTTAAATTGAGAAAACAGGCCGCGGATGTACGCCGTGGACCAGTCGCCTAGTTTGAAATCCAGCGTGCCGCCAAAGCCGAAGCGGGTGCGGTTATACCAGTATTCACGCTGATCGTAACCGTTAACCCCGGAAACGAAGCCGCCGCCGGGCAGCGGATTCACTCCCATGCTGGGCTCCACGTCATCAATGCCGCGTCCGTTCCAGTCGTATCCGCCTCCAACCAGAAAGCCCAGGCGTTTGTTGTGGAGGAAACGGTCGCCGATAGTTAAATCAAACTGGTCGAGCGAACGGCCACCGGCAATCGGGGTGTAGCCGCCCATGCCCAACGCGCTGATGTAAGGCTTGTCCGTCGCGCTCTTGGTTACCAGGTTGACTGATCCGCCAATGGCGTCACCGTCCTGATTAGCCGAGAGAGTCTTGCTGAGCTGGACCATCTCCACCAGGTCGGCGGGGACCGCGTCTAATTTCACGTTGCGCACATTCTCCGGGGATGGCAAATGCACTCCGTCCACGGTCACATTGCTGAGTCGCGGTTCGGTACCGCGAATCTGCACATATTTTCCTTCGCCTTCATCGCGCTCCAGAGACACGCTGGGCAGCCGGCCAACGGCATCGGCAATATTGGTATTCGGCAGGCTGGTAATGACCTCAGAGGGCAGCACCTGCAGGATGTTGTCTGCTGTGCGTTGCAGGTTCAGGGCCTCGACTTCGCCTTGTTGCCGCTCGGCGCGAACTTCCACCACTTCACTTTGCGCGCCAATCTCCAGCACAGCATCCACGTTGGCCACCGCTCCGGAGGTGACATCGACGGCAGATGAGAACGACTCGAATCCCACATAGGAGATGGTCAGTGTGTAGTGTCCCGGCGCCACACCAGAAATGAAGAACTGGCCCTGGCCATCGGACACAGCCTTGCGCCCGTCAGGCTGGAGTTCCACGCTGGCGCCCGGCAACACGGCGTGCTGCTTGTCCGCCACGCGACCGCTAATTGAGCCTCTGCGTTCCTGTGCGTGGAGAAGGTTAAGGGCAAGGACTATGAGACACAACAGGCATAGACGGTTGCGCATAAATAAGCATCTCCTTTTCGGTTGTAGGCGGGTTCTGGCAACCCAGTGGCATCTTGAATGTTTTTATGGTCGGTTGACTGTTGTTAAACAGCGATTGGACGATCTGCGCGCTTGATTTCGCGAGAACAGGTCAGGTTAGTAAGTTTTCATGAACAACTGTTTGATGGAATGTGAAAAGAAGATTAAAAGAGCGGGAAGCTGTGAAAAACCTGGTCACGACGGCAGGAGAAAACGTCAAGCTGCTCTGTGATTTTATTCATTGCTCGCTAAAGGCTTTACGATCAACAAGGCACTTAGCGTTATCAAGGCATTGGTTTTTCTTCCGATGACCCGATGACCGGGGTCCCCGACGCGCGCTTCGCGTGGCGGGGTGGTGGTGACCCGATGACCCGACGACCCGATGACCCGGGGTGGTGGTGACCCGATGACCCGATGAATCAGCAAGTGACCGATTTCGCACATCGGTGTCCCACAAGTGAACGATCCGCCCTTTTTCAACCCTCGCGCGGGTCAGCGTAAGCTCTTGCCAGTGTGGAAGATGAACGCCCCGGTCCTGTTGGAAATCGAGTTGCTCATTTACTCCTTCTTCCCCCGGAGGCGGAGCCACGGATGACCCTTTTCCACGACGTTCGCTACGGAATTCGCTCCTTGCGCCGCAGTCACAGTCTGGCGATGATGGCGGTGCTTTCCCTGGCGCTGGGAATCGGAGCCAACACCGCGATCTTCAGCTTGCTCGATGCATTGATCTTGAGAAACCTGCCGGTGCCGCACCCGGAGCAACTCGTCCTTTTCGGCCCGGGAGATGCCTCCGGCAACAGCGATAACTTTCCCGACGACGATATGAACCTCTTCTCCTACGATCAGTATCGGGAGTTCCAGCAGAAAAACAGCGTTTTTTCCGGCGTGACGGCGGTGAATAGCTTTTACAACCTTGTTCATGGAACCGTGGATGATGGTCGCGTCATGGAGCCGGTGGCGGTGCAGTTGGTGTCGGGCACCTTCTTCAATGCACTGGGCATCCATCCTGTCCTCGGTCGGATGCTTACAGACGCCGACGATCAACACCTTGGCGGACACCCGGTAGCCGTCATCAGTCATGGCTGGTGGACCCAGCGTTTTTCCAGAGATCCGCAGGTTGTGGGCAAGTCGATCAACCTCGGCGATACTGCCTACGTGGTTGTGGGGGTGGCGGCGCAGGAATTTTCCGGCACTACCGTCGGCCAGGCTCCGGATATCTGGGTACCACTTCAGATGGCGGACCAGATCACACAAGGTCCGCACAAGCTGAATGACAGGATGTATCGCTCGCTGAACATCTTTGCCCGGCTTAAACCCGGGGTAAGCCGCGAGCAGGCGAGCGCCAACGTCAATCTTCTTTTGAAACAGGTTCTGCATGGCTATGCTGGCGTGCAGCCCTCGCGCGAGCGCCTGGACGACATTCAAAAAGCGCACATCACGCTCAACCCGGGAGGCAACGGCGTTTCTCCCTTGCTGCGCAGCCGGTTCTCCAAACCGTTATGGATGTTGATGGCGGTCGTGGGTCTGGCTTTGCTGATAGCTTGCGCCAATATCGCCAACTTGCTGCTGGCCCGCGGCGCCACGCGGCAGAGAGAAATCGCCGTGCGCGTGGCGCTGGGCGCGCGCCGCTCCCGCCTGATACGCCAGCTATTGACAGAGAGCCTGTTGCTCGCCCTTCTGGGCGGAGCCCTGGCGCTCGCGCTTCGCTTATGGGGCAGTCGCTTCCTGCTGACCATGGTGTCTTCAAGGTCCGTTCATCTGGATGTCTCCCTCGATTTCAGGATGTTGTCATTCACGGTCCTGATATCAGTGGCCACGGCTCTTCTGTTCGGGACCCTGCCTGCGCTCCGGGCCACCCGCGTGAATCTGGTGCCGTCGCTCAAAGAAGGCCGGGGACAAGTCTCGTCGTCGCCCGGCGGTATAGGGAAGGGGCTGATCGTTTCCCAGGTAGCGCTGTCTCTGGTGCTGTTGGTTGGCGCCGGATTGTTTTTGCGCAGCCTGGTGAATCTTGCAGCCGTGGATACCGGCTTCAACCGCCAGAATGTGCTCCTGTTCCGGCTCGATCCGCGATCGACCGGCATTACCGACGATCCCCGCCTCGTGACCATGTATCAACAGGTCGAACAAAGAGTGACTTCATTGCCGGGTGTGCAAGCAGCGAGTTTTTCAGTTTTCAATTTCAATCAGGGTTCATGGAACGAGCCGGCTTGGGTCTTCGGAGGAAAAACCATCGCGGACGATAACTCGGCGTCCTATAACGCCATCGGTCCTGGATATTTCGCCACCATGGGTATGTCCCTGGTGGCCGGCCGCAATCTTGGCCCGCAGGATACAGCCACATCGCCCAAAGTTGCGGTGATCAATCAAACCATGGCGCAGCGGTTTTTTCCCGGTGCATCACCCGTCGGCAAACGCTTTGGCATGGAGGGCCCGGAGCACAGTAACGACATTGAAGTGGTTGGAGTCGTGCGCGACGCGAAATATATCATGCTCGATGAAAGACCCAGGGCCATGGCTTTTTATCCCTATACCCAATACTTGCCTGAGTGGGGCATCGGACTCTATCTTCCTAACCTGGAAGTCCGCTTCTCCGGAGATTCCGCGGCCATGGTGAATGCAGTGCGCTCAGCGGCGGCAGAGATCAATCCTCGATTGCCCGTGGCAGACGTTTCCACGCTCTCCCAGCAGGTTGATGCGTCGATGACACAACAGCGTCTTGTGGCCCAACTGTCCATTTTTTTTGGCATGCTGGCCGCGCTTCTGGCATGCATCGGCATTTATGGCCTCACGTCGTATGCGGTCAGCCTCCGTATCAGTGAAATTGGCATTCGTATGGCACTCGGCGCTCGCCGCATTGACGTGATGAGGATGGTCATGCGGGAAGTGATCACTCTGGTGACGACAGGATTGTTGGTCGGCGTGCCTCTGGTGCTGATAAGCGAACGTTGGACCAGGAGCCTTCTGTTCGGCCTGAGCCCCATGGATCCGGTCACGATCGCCGCCGCCCTTCTGCTCTTGTTACTTGTAGCCACGCTGGCCGGCTTTTTCCCCGCCCGCCGCGCAGCCCGAGTCGATCCCATGGTCGCGCTGCGCAACGAGTAACCAGGAGCGCGTTTCAAAAAATAGTTCAGCAATTAGCAGTCAGCACTCAGCCGGGTCGCTACGCCGAGGGCGTAGTTCATAAAAGCCACTAACTGCTTCCGGCATTTGGTCGTGTTGGCAATCGGGTCATCGGTGCATCGGGTCATCGGGTCATCGGAAGAAACACCCAACACCTCGATGCGTTTGAGTATCCACTGATTCCAAACAGCTTAGCGAGCAGTCAATGGAGAGCAGTCAACATTCAGCCCGCAGACCTCGTGGGCTGAAGGTTGGCCGCATCGTTGGCATGGTTGGAAGAGGTCGGTCTACACCAACTATAAAAATGGCAATGGCTTAGAGCAGAACCAGAGTTGGTGTAGCCCATCAAAATCTGTGAGCCGCGCTACCGCGCGTCTCTACGCCACCCGTTCATGGCATTGGGCTACAGCTTCGTTGTTTTTTCTTTTAGATCTAACAGGCCCGGCGCTGTGTGCCGGATCCAAAGGTGGGCCGGTGGCTGAATTTGGGCTGAAATTGCAATGTATTGCAGAAAGCGCGCTTCCGCGCATGTCGTTGCAAAACAACAAGATCTTCGTTGCGGATTGGGGAATACATTCCTCTTTTGTTGCGCAACGAACAAGCGAGGCCATCGGCCGCGGATGGTCTCGAAACCTTAGACAAAAATACGTCTGATT
>DATDGH010000566.1:0-2219 GCA_036522215.1 Candidatus Angelobacter sp.
ATCTTTGTGGTCTTGATGGTTGCCCTCCTTTGGCTGCTGCGCGTACTTCTGGAAAACCGGCGGTGGAGCAGGATGCTGAAATTGCAAAGTGACGTTCACGGAAAACTTCTGGACAAGTTCGGGAACAACCAGGAACTACTGACGTACATGAACACAGAGGCAGGCAAGCGCTTTCTGGAAGCAGCCCCCATGCCGGCCGCTGCTGAGCTGGCGGCTCCGGCGAAGATGTCTTTGGCCAGGATCCTCTTGCCCCTACAACTGGGCGCGGTGCTGACGCTGGTCGGAATGGGCTTTTTCTTCCTGCGCGCCAGGGTTGACATCGACTCCCAAACCCCCATGCTGATCCTTGGCACCCTGGGCCTGATGCTTGGCATTGGGTTTATCATCTCTGCAGTGCTGGCCTTCGTCTTAGCCAGACATCTGGACCTGTTGCCCAGAAAGGCGGGACAACTTGCCACCAAAGAGCATTTGTGATCCGGGCTCGAAGCGAACTCTATGATTTGGGACAACGTGATAACGCAAGCCAACGTCGCAACGGCAGAAGCCCTGGCCGAGCCAGCCATGGATGAAGAGGCTTTCACCGCCTTCTACCAGCGCACGGCCCGGCAGGTATGGGCATATCTGGCGCGGGTTTCCGGCAACGCCACCCTGGCCGACGACCTGCTTCAGGAGAGCTACGTCCGCTTTCTGGGAGCGGCCGCTCCCTGGAGCCATGGTGAGGTCGCCTGCCGCAGCTATCTATTTCGCATCGCAACCAACCTGCTGCGCGACCACTGGCGCCGCCCCCAGACCACGCCCATAGAAGACCTTCCGGAAACTGCTCTTCCGGTCTTCGTTGGCCGCGATTCCGAGCGCATTGATTCTCAGGCGCTACTGGGACCGGCGCTTTCAAAACTGAAACCGCGGGAGCGGCAACTGCTTTGGCTGGCCTATGCTGAAGGCTGCAGTCATCACGAGATCGCCGAGATCACCGGATTAAGAAGTCCCAGCATCCGCCTGCTGCTCTTTCGCGCGCGGCATAAGATGGCGCGATTGTTGCGCCAACGGAAATTGGTATCAGGGAAAAACGCATGACCCGCTTTTGTTCTCAACACGACTCCGTAGCAGCGGCGCTGCGCACCGGCCAGTGGCCTGACGGGTGCGATCCCTCACTGCGCGCCCATGTGGAAACGTGCGATTCCTGCAGCGATCTGGTTCTGGTGGCGCAGACTCTACGGCAGGCGCATGCAACCGCTACGCAGGCAGCCCGGATTGCCGCCCCCGGAATTCTGTGGTGGCGCGCTCAGCTCCGGCGCCGGCAGGCAGCCATTCAGAGCATGACCCGTCCCGTTGCCGTGGCAGAAAAAGTTGCCGTGCTGACCCTGGTGCTGGCCGTTGTGGCCCTGGTGGCGTGGCAGCACAGTCAGTTAATGGGCTGGTTTGCCAATGTTTGGGGACCTCTCTCCAGCATAGCCCAGATTCCGGGCGCGTTAGTGATCGGGTTGGGAACTCTTCTATTATTCGGCGGCTTCGCCGTCTATCTCTTCAACGCCAAAGAGTAATATCTGTTGTACGAATGATCACGAGAATTTGCGCTCTCGATTCAGTGCCTGCCTGACCATGGCGTTTGATCCCAAGTACGTGATTCAGTGCCTTTGGCTCGCGGTGGGAATTGTCTGGTTGATTGGCGCCTTTGCGGTCAAGCAGACTTCGCGCAGGCAATCGCCAGGCTCACGTCTGGTTCAACTTGTGCTTGGCGTGGTGGCCTTCATGATTGGCTTCTCCAAGCGCTTCGAGTTCGGCATTCTCAGCCGTCCCTTCTGGCCTGACTCTCCAATTGTTATCTATTCCGGACTGGCCGCCACTGCACTCGGTATCGGCTTTGCTATTTGGGCGCGGTTTATGCTCGGCGGGAATTGGAGTGGCACAGTGACGGTCAAAGAGGACCATTCCCTGGTCAAGAAGGGCCCGTACGCCATCGTGCGCCATCCCATCTACACCGGACTCTTGCTGGCGTTGATCGGCACCGTCGTTGTCTTTAACGAAGTAAGGTGTCTTATAACTCTCGGCATCGTGTTGGTGATGTTTCTGTTGAAGATCAGCATTGAAGAGCAGTTCATGAGAGAGCATTTTGGAGACGAATACACGGAATACAGCCGGAGAGTCAGAGCGCTGGTTCCATTTGTGTATTGAAACGCGGCAGGATCCTTCAGGTTACGCGCTCTCTGGCTGACCGCCTG
>DATDGH010000567.1:0-1831 GCA_036522215.1 Candidatus Angelobacter sp.
ATTTTCATGCTGCTATGGCCCTTCCATCGTGCCAAAATATTCCTAAAGGTCTGAGCGCGACCCTCTGGGCGCTGAGAACAAATCAAAAAGCCCCAGCCTTCCAAAGCCGAAGGATGGGGCACCCGAAAGTCCAAAACGGGCCTTCAAGGCGAGGAATCCTAACTCCACATGGACGTAAGGGAGTAGTATCACGCTGTGAAGTCGAGGCGACGCGACGGCAGGCAAAGGGTGGGCCACCCTCTATGACTTTGTCGGCTCTGTCAAGAGACACGTAGAGTGCACGAGCTGCGGGCAGCTCGTTTTTGTTCTTACTTAAAAGGGCCTTTGCTTTTTCCTTGCTCATGACCAAGGCTCGCTGCGTAAATCAAACGATGGAATCTGGTTCCACCAGCCATCTATTCGGCCTGGTACATCCGACCATGATTCATTCTGCAGACCCCGCGATCACTCGCGGGAGCAAGGCGCCCAATCAGCCGAGCGATGAACTTGCGTCCACCAGGGTGGCCCCCGGGCTGCCTTGCCTGCGAACCAGCTGCGCGTACGCTGCTCCACTCCGCAGCATCCAGTACATACGCACAGCCAACTTGCGCGCGATGGCCACTTTGGCCACCGCGTGTCCTCTACGGAATTTCAAGCGCTGATAGTCCTGCCGCAGAGCGGGATCCTGGCGCACCGCGGGATACACGGCTTCGATCAGCAGCCAGCGCACCATGGTGTTGCCCTGTTTGCTGATGGCTCCCAGCCTGCGCCGCCCGCCGCTGGATTCCTCGCTGGGATTCAGCCCCAGATAACTGGCGATCTTTTTGCTGCGCGCAAAACGAGTGATCGGGCCGATGGCCAAAACAAAGGCCAGCGAGGTCACCGGGCCAATCCCAGGATGGGTCATCAACAGCACCGCATCCTGGCGACGATGGGCTTGTTCCAGAACCGCCCGATCCAACTCCGCTATGGCCGGTTCCAGTTGGTCGAGCAGTTTCAGAATTTCCTCGCGCCGCCGGCTGGCCCACGGCCCCAGGCCCAGGTGCAGCAACTCCACGCGGCCTTTTTTGGTGAACAACTTTTTCTTGCGGCACAGACCCTCGCTCATGGCCAGGGCGTGCAGTTGATTGCCCAGCATGGTGCGCAGGCACACCAGCTTGTGTCGATGCCAGAGCAACTGCCGCAGGTCTCGCTCCTCCGGCGTGGGCACCCAGATTTTCGGAAAGCGTTTCGTGAGCAGCAGATCGAGAATGAGCCGGGCGTCGCGCTCATCGGTCTTTTGTTTGCGCACTTCGCTGGCGCGAATTTTCGCCGAGTCCCCGATCCAAAGTTCGTGACCCCGTTCCGCCAGCAACCGCTCGAACCAGCGAATCGGCCCGGTCGCTTCGATGCCCACCCGCACCGGTCCCTGCAATTCCCGGTAGAACGCCTGGGCCTCTCCGCTGGCGTGATCTAAACGCCGCTCGATCAGCTCCCCGGTCGCCTCGTCCATCATGGCAATCTGTTGATAGCGCGTGTGAAAATCACATCCTATAATCTTCATTGCTCGGCTCCTTCCTTCCGAGCCTTGGTCGTTAAGCGCTACCAAGTTTACTCGGAAGGGGGAGCCGACAAGGTCATCTAATCAGCCCTGTGGCGGCGAGTACCGCGTATCTCGTGGCCTATCGGTATGGCTTCCCGTATGCTCCACCAGAAAGCTATCTCGCGCCGAAACCGGCAGGATGCCAATGAGGACGCCCGCACGATCAGAGCGGTGACAGTCTTGTTAGGATACGACTCGCCTGTCTGATGGCCGATGGTGCAAGAAAGATTCGATCAGATGTACCTCCGCAACTACAAAATCGAAGGGGCT